>JAUICR010000131.1 GCA_030427785.1 Bacteroidia bacterium
AAAGAACGCTTATGAAAACATTATCAATGAATTTGAAGATGGCGAAATAGACATTTTGATAGGAACCCAAATGGTAACCAAAGGCCTTGATTTTGCTAATGTGAGTTTGGTAGGAATACTTAATGCCGACTCACTTTTAAACTTCCCGGATTTTAGAAGTCATGAGCGCGCTTACCAATTAATGGCTCAGGTGGCAGGGAGATCAGGCCGTAAAAAACAACGTGGAAAAGTATTGATTCAAACATCAGAACCTTATCACTCTATTATTCGCAAAGTGATGGACAATGATTATGAAGCGATGTACAAAGACGAAAACTATGAGCGAAGTAATTTTAAGTATCCTCCGCATTATAGATTAATTAAAATCACCTTTAAGCATAGAGACAGGGCACATTTAGCGGCTTCGGCCAATCAACTTTCTAAAAGTTTAAGAACCCAATTTGACACTCGTGTATTGGGTCCTGAGTTTCCTCCTGTTGCACGGTTACGAAATATGTACATTATGGAACTGATGCTAAAATTTGAAAAAGGAGCCTCACTTATTAAGGCAAAAGAAATCATTAAGGATTACGTAAATCAATTCTTTGTGGACAACCCAAGCAAGAAAATGCAAGTGGTATATGACGTGGACCCAATGTAACTCACTTTTTTATTTAATTAAATTTACCCCCAAAATATTTTCTATGCTACGATTTGCTCTCCCCCTTCTATCACTCCTATTAGTTTTTGGTTCTTGCAAAAAAGATAAAGATCAAAATGAGCGAGACGAGGAAATTATCAAGGAATATATAGCATCTCATGGTCTAAATGCACAATCTACCGGTAGTGGCCTTTACTACGTGATAGATAATCCAGGCAATGGAAAAACACCACATTACAACTCGGATGTGCAAGTAGCTTACAAAGGTTTTTTAACTGATGGAACTGTATTTGACGAAAGTTCTTCTACAGGTATTTGGCTAAACTTACAGCAAGTAATTATTGGTTGGCAAGAAGGTATTCCCTTGTTTAATGAAGGAGGTTCTGGAACCTTACTTATTCCTTCATCTATGGGTTATGGAAATCAGGCCACCGGAAATATTCCTCCAAACTCTGTCCTCATTTTTGAGATTACACTTCGTGATGTTCGCTAATTTCTTCTTTGGATTTCAGGTAATCTAAGAGCCCCATTGTAATGAAATACTGGGCTAGACCATAGCTAAGCATTACAGCTATATGTTTGTATTTATTTGGCTCGCCAAACTCGTTGAATGCCAAAATCAAATCTGATATCACAAACAGCAATGCACCTAAAGTGGCCATTTTAGCCTTAGCTATACCGGCACTGAGGAAACGTGTGCTTAGTATTAAATGGATTCCTATTAACACACTGTAGGCATATATATATGGGCTAAGTGCATGGGGTAGGTCCAAGTACCTGCTTATGACAAACAAAATACCGGCAAGAAACAAGATTGCGGCAAACAATATTGGTTTATTCAGTTCAAGTTTTTGTCTAAAGTAAAATATTGAATAGGCTATTTGTGCTACGCCAAAGGCTGCCATTCCCATCAAGAAAAACGTTTGCCCTTCCCACATTAATAGCACATCGCCCAACAGTGAAAACACTAATGCAAAAATCACCGGATTTCTATTACTACTACCAAAACCCTGTGAATTACTAATAAAGAAGGCAAGAAGTGAAAAAAGCAGAAGCGGTTTACTTATATAATATAAAGCGGCACTTTCGGGCTGATAAAGCACCACCAGGTGAAGAAAAAGTATAGAAAAGAAAATTTTGGAAAAATCTTGAGCTTTCATGGTTTGAATTGAATTCGCGAATATAAGGGGGGATCCTGATTTGTGGCTCCCTTATTTGTTTGACAATTGGAGCGTATAAACGATTGATTAAACTTACACTTTACGTCATAATGTCTTGATAATTAAAAACCAACCGCCACATAGTCATATAAACTCAGTGATTTTTCTATTGGTACTACAATTGACTATGGAAAGGAAAACATTAAAACAAAATATCATGCAAGCAATATCAAAAAACCACAATCCACAGAAAGTTCAATCTCTTTTGAATAATTTCTTTACCGATGATTTTATTAACTGGCCTCATGCTCATGCCAAAAAAAGTGGCCCTGCGGTAAACATCGTTGAAAACGACAAACAGTTTATTATAGAAATGGCTGTACCAGGTTTTCAAAAAGAAAACTTCACAATAGAATTAAATGCCGAGCAATTGAATATTTCTGGAAAAGCAGAAATAAATGAAGAAGCCAAGGAAATAAAATACTCGAGGCGTGAGTTTAAATCAACGGATTTTACCAGAAACTTTGTAGTACCAAAAGACACTGTGAATGAAGCTGAAATAGCCGCTGAGTACAACAGTGGAGTATTGAAAGTAGTACTACCAAAACTGGAAGAAAAAATTGCCCCAGCTCCTAAGCTTATTGCGGTATCATAATAATAGATTTGGTTGGTTAGGTTAGGTTGGAGTCCTCAGCGCTAAGGCGCTGGGGACTTTTTGCTTTATTTTCTTGTGATATTGTCTAAGAAATAATTTAGATTTCCTGAGTAGCCAATAGTTGAAATCTTCTCTCCATTTTCCATGTATATGTCAAGATAATTAGATTCATTGGCGCCTACTCTTACCACATCTGTTATGGAATACACACGTTCGGCTTGTAATAGTTGCTTGGTGTAAATGTTTTGGCCATCCGTTTTTAAGTAAACATTGAATTGCAAAAACAATAGTATTACAGCTGGTGTAATTGTCAGGAACGAAAACACACGTTTGAAGGTTATCCCAGTGCCAGCTCTTTTTGGCCCTTCTATTTCTTCCATTATCATGTCGCTGGTTCCTACCAATTGTAGGTACAAGTTTCGCGAGCCTAATGTGCTTATATAAAAACCGATAATTAAGGAAGGTAACATCAGAGAAACCTGGCTAATAACCAATACTCCTGAAAAATTACCTACGCTGTGCAAAATGCTAAAGGCAAAGTAAATTATCCAAAAAGTGGAGATGGTGGAGATAAAACCAAATACCAAAAAGATGAAAGAGTACAAAAAGCGCTGGACACGCCACTTACGTGAGTTCCCCACTTTTTTACCTGAATCATTAAGAATTGGAAAGCTTCGATAAAGTGCTTTACGAATCATTAAGAAGAGCACCACAAGTATGGTAAGCTCTATGGCTAGTTTTAGTATGAACATGAGAGTAGAGTATTAGTTTGTTCAAATATGTTTCCAAATGTCTTCTCCAGTAGGAAGGGGAGCATTTAGCTCCAGAGTATCTCCACTTACTGGATGAACAAATATAATTTTTTTTGCGTGCAAACATATACTTCCATCTCTGTTACTTCTTGAAAACCCGTATTTTAAGTCTCCTTTTATGGGATGACCAATGGCTGATAACTGTACTCTTATTTGGTGGTGTCTTCCAGTTTCAAGTTTGATTTCCAATAAACTATAATGGTCTAATTTTTTCAATATTTTGTAGGAAAGAACAGCTTTTTTAGCCTTCCCTTGTGCCTTAAAAAAATATTGAGATTTATTTCTTTTTTGATCTTTAACGAGGAAATGAGTTAGCTTATCCTCTTCTTTTTGTGGTATTCCTTGTACAATACACCAATACACCTTATCCACATCACGCTTTTCAAAAATCGCATTCATCCTGGTAAGTGCTTTCGAAGTTTTAGCAAAAACTACTAAGCCAGATGTTGGTCGGTCTAACCGGTGAACCAATCCGGTGAACACATTACCAGGTTTCGAATACTTCTTTTGGATATAAGATCTCACCTTTTCTAGCAGAGGCTCATCACCAGTAAAATCGCCCTGTACCAGTTCACCAGCCAGCTTATTTACCACTATTAGGTGATTATCTTCAAAAACGATTCGCTTACTTACCGGTATTTCCAAGGGTTTTAGTATTGTTCCTTTTCGTTAGGAAAATCAGTGCTTTTTACATCGGAAACATAGTTACGCACGGCACCACCAATATCTTCAAACAAGCTAAGGTATCTTCTTAAGAATCTTGGATGAAACTCATGCGTCATGCCCAGCATATCATGCAAAACCAAAACCTGTCCGTCCACTTCAGCACCGGCTCCTATTCCTATTACAGGTATCGAAATACTTTTGGCAACTTTGGCTGCTAATTTTGCCGGGATTTTTTCAAGAACCAGGGCAAAGCATCCGGCTTCCTCCAATCTTTTGGCGTCTTCCATAAGTTTGATGGCCTCTTCTTCTTGTTTGGCTCTAACGGTGTACGTTCCAAATTTATAGATGGATTGAGGTGTTAAGCCCAGGTGTCCCATCACAGGAATTCCTGCTGTTAATATTCTTCTGATAGAAGTAATAATCTCAACTCCACCTTCCATTTTTACTGCATGAGCTCCGCTTTCTTTCATTATTCGAATAGAAGAACTCAATGCCTTTTTCGAATTTCCCTGATAACTCCCAAAGGGTAAATCTACCACCACCAATGCTCGAGATACGGCTCGCACTACAGAGCTTGCGTGATAAATCATTTGGTCAAGGGTTATCGGCAGAGTTGTTTCATGGCCCGCCATTACGTTTGATGCCGAATCTCCTACAAGAATGACATCAATACCTGCATCATCTATGATTTTTGCCAGGGTAAAATCATAGGCAGTGAGCATGGAAATTTTCTCTCCATTTTGTTTCATCTCCTGTACGGAGTTGGTCGTTATTTTTTTAAAATCTGACTTAGCTGTTGACATAATAGTAAATGAGACACAAAATTATATTTTTGCAATATATCACTAACCCTGATAGTGGCTAAGATTTTTGAGGCAATAGATTAACATTTTTACACAACAATTTTCTCAGGCCACCTTTATTTGATTCTTTGTCTTAATAGTAGATTATTAAATTTCACCCTTTATGAAAAGTACCACCAGCCTAGTAGCGGTATTATTTGCCTCCTTGTTTTTTATTTCTTGCGATAATGATTTTTCGGTAAGTGATGATTGGCAAGATGTAACGGTGGTATATAGCTTGCTTGACCCCACGGCTGATACAAACTGGGTGAGAATTGAAAGAGGATACCTAGGAAATGCTCCGGCTAGCGCCTCTTATGATCAGCCAGATTCTTTGTACTACGATAGCTTAGTAGTGTATTTATTGGAAATAAACACCAATGGAGATCAGGTAGATTCATTGTACCTGGATAGAGATAATACAAGTCGTGATAGACAACCTGGTGTTTTCACAACACAGAATTATAGACTTTACAGAACTACTCAAAAAATAAATGAAGAGTCTACGTATAACTTGGTAGTAAAGAAAACCAATGCAAAATTTACAGATGCCAGCGCTAGTACAGAGATTGTGGGAGGCATTCTGCCTGGAAGGCTCAACGGTTTTACGTTTACCAACCCAAGTCCACTTGTGGGTGGCATTAGAGAATTTGAAGGCTATGTATACCTAAACCCTAGTGACCGAGCTGTTATTTATCAAATCTACTTTACGTTTAATTATGAGGAGTATGATATTAACACCAAACAATCTGTAGACAAATCTATTTACTTTAAATATGCAACAGTAGATGGAGACGCAGCAACCCGAGATGACATTAGAGCATCCCCTGCCATGGCCCTATTTTATGCCGCTATTGCCAATCAAGTACCTTACGATGAAACCAAACTCAGATTCTTTAAAGATATTGACATGACGGCCTATGCGGGTGGTGATGACTTGGCCAAGTACATGCAGCTGAATCAACCACAAACAGGTATTAATCAAACTGCACCTGAATTTCCGGGGATAGATAATGGCATTGGTTTATTTTCTTCGCGTACAGACGTATACCTCGCCAATGTCACCATGCGCGATTATATCGAGCAACAAATGATTCTGTCAGGTTTACTATGTGACAGACGTTTTGCTTTCATAAAGTCCAACACAGATACGCAGATATGTATTTCTGTACCTGGCTTTAAAAACGAGCTAGGGCCTTATCAATAAGGTAACATCACCCATTTAGAAAGTAGGACTCCCCTATGCCTGACACATAGGCATAGGAATAATGACATCTCTATTTGATTTTTTGGTTTAGATGACAACTTTGTCAGTATGGTACCCCTAATTTTCTGCTGGCATAGTGATTGACTATTCAGTGTCAAAATTGAATTAACCAGGAATAAAATAAATAGTAATGGGTAAAATCATAGGAATTGACTTAGGAACTACTAACAGCTGTGTGGCCGTAATGGAAGGTAACGAGCCTGTAGTAATTCCAAATAGTGAAGGAAAAAGAACTACCCCTTCTATCATAGCATTTGTAGAAGGAGGAGAACGCAAAGTAGGAGACCCTGCAAAAAGACAGGCGATTACTAATCCACAAAAAACCATTTCATCTATCAAGCGCTTTATGGGCTCGTCTTATAGCGAAATAGCTGGAGAAGTAGATCGTGTACCCTACAAAGTAGTAAAAGGAGACAACGATACCACTAGAGTAGATATAGATGGTAGAATGTACACTCCACAGGAGCTTTCGGCTATGGTACTTCAAAAAATGAAGAAAACCGCTGAAGACTATCTGGGAACCACAGTAGACGAAGCTGTAATTACCGTACCTGCATACTTTAATGATGCGCAAAGACAAGCAACTAAAGAAGCTGGGGAAATTGCAGGATTAAAAGTTCGTAGAATTATAAACGAACCTACTGCTGCCTCTTTGGCTTATGGTATTGATAAGAAAGGTGAAGACAAGAAAATCGTAGTTTTTGACTGTGGTGGTGGTACGCATGATGTATCTATCCTTGAGTTAGGCGATGGTGTTTTCGAAGTACTTTCTACTGATGGTGATACACACCTGGGTGGTGATGACTTTGACCAGGCTCTTATCGATTGGTTAGCGGATGAGTTTAATAAAGAAGAAGGAATCGATCTTAAAAAAGATCCAATGGCACTACAGCGCTTAAAAGAAGCTGCTGAAAAAGCTAAAGTTGAACTTTCATCTTCTACAGCTACCGAAATCAACTTGCCTTATATCACAGCTACAGCTAGTGGTCCTAAGCACCTTGTGCGCAACTTGAGCCGTGCTAAATTTGAGCAATTAGTTGATAGTCTGATTAAGAGAACTATTAAGCCTTGCGAAAGCGCTTTGAAACAAGCAGGTCTTAGCAAAGGAGATATTGACGAAGTAATTCTTGTAGGTGGTAGTACTCGTATTCCAGCTATCCAAGAGGCGGTAAAAAGCTTCTTCGGAAAAGATCCTTCTAAAGGAGTAAATCCAGATGAGGTGGTTTCTTTAGGAGCAGCTATCCAAGGTGGTGTACTAGCCGGAGATGTTAAGGATGTACTTCTTTTGGATGTTACTCCACTATCATTGGGTATCGAAACTATGGGTGGTGTGATGACTAAGCTTATCGAAGCTAACACAACTATCCCTACTAAGAAATCTGAGACTTTCTCAACGGCCAGTGACAACCAGCCTTCTGTAGAAATTCACGTGATGCAGGGAGAGCGCCCAATGGCAAAGGACAACAAAGCAATCGGTCGTTTCCACCTTGATGGTATTCCACCAGCACCTCGCGGTGTACCTCAAGTAGAAGTAACTTTTGATATTGATGCCAACGGTATTTTGCATGTAGCTGCTAAAGACAAGGCTACTGGAAAAGAACAAAGCATCCGCATCGAAGCATCTTCTGGATTGAGCAAGGAAGAAATCGAGAAAATGAAGCAAGAAGCTGAAGCAAATGCTGATAGCGACAAGGCGGCCAAAGAAAAAGCTGATAAATTGAATGGTGCTGACGGAATGGTTTTCCAGACTGAAAAGCAACTGAAAGAATTTGGCGATAAACTTTCTGAAGACAAGAAAGCTCCGATAGAAAGTGCTTTGACAGAATTGAAAGCTGCTCACCAATCTCAGGATATTGCTGCGATAGATGCGGCAATGGAAAAGATAAATGAGGCGTGGAAAAATGCTTCTGAAGAAATGTACAAGGCACAAGAAGGTGCTGCTGGAGCCGAAGGTCAGCCTGCTGATGCAGGAGCTGAAGGAGCTACCGAAGCCAGTGCTGATGACGTTACTGACGTAGAGTTTGAAGAAGTAGAAGACGATAAGAAGTAAATTCTTGAGACCTTAGATTTTGGATTTTAGAGTCTAGATGACTTCATATAAATAAAGAACCCCGATTCGGTTAAGCCAAATCGGGGTTTTCTATTTTTACACCATCGCTGACATTTATATAAAATGAATAGAACAATTTTAAACAGTATAATTTACATCGTCAATTTTACGGTATCTGGAATATTAGCGTGGATTTCATGGGCTTCCTATGCCATTTGGGTTCAACCTCCCATCGGAAATACTAGAGAAGAATCCATAAGACTTTTAAACTTTGGTATTTTGAAGACAGCTGGAATACTATTGATTATAAGTTTACTTATAATGTCTGTGGTAACATTTCTAACATGGTTTGCGTGCGGGAAGATTGACCTGCATAATAGAAAAAGAAACTTAATGATAATCCTTGCAATAAACTTTTCAATTATAGTTGTTGGCCTAATTTTCGGGATCACAAACGCTAAAAATGGACTTACAATTGAAATAGACAGATACTTTTTTTAATAAAAAAACATCATCTGATAAAGAAATACACAAAAAAAGAAAGGTTGCTTGCCAGGTATAATCTCGGTTAGATGGGCTGCCACATATTTTTAAACCACCTAACTTTTGCTCAAATCGAAAAATAATCAAACGTTACACCGTTCACATAATCTACCTAATATGGATCTGCTCGTCCAACTTCACCAAATAATAGATCAAACACCCAATGCGTGGAAAGATGATCTCCAACTAAAACGCAACGAATACTTAAAAGTAAAAGGCAGCACCGATACCAACTTGTATTATGTAGAATCCGGTTGTTTGCGGGTGTTTATAGAAGATGAATTTGAAGAACACTCGATACGTTTTGGCTATACCAAAAACTTTATTGCTGCGCTAGATTCCTACATCACCGAAAAGCCCTCCCCTTTTTACATACAAGCAATTCGAAAAACTGAACTTAAAGTAATCGAAAAGGCAGCATTTATGAATTTGGTAAATAGCAATATTGAATTCCAAAAATTATGGCTTCAAATGTTATCGGGCCTGGTGTACCAGCAATTAGAACGCGAAGTTGACATCCTCACCTACTCACCCGCAGAAAGGTACAAACGTGTGTTAGAGAGAAGCCCCCAATTGTTTCAAGAGGTTCCGTCAAAATACATTGCCTCTTATTTGCGGATGACTCCCGAAACTCTTTCTCGTCTTAAAAAAACGGTTTTGAATGAGTTGTAAGAAATCTTGATTTCAATCAATTTTTATCTCAACAGGGAGTCACATCTTTGTTCCTTATTAAAATGAAGGTTCTATGAAAAATTTAATAGATGATTTGATTAACAGAACTCATGCTGTACTGAATAAAGGTGAGGCAATAAAGGAGCTTAGCACCGAAACTCTACAGTGGCGACCTCAGGCCGATAGCTGGAGTGTATTAGAATGCCTTGAGCACTTAAATCTATACGGACGATTTTACTTACCAGAAATTGACCAAATAGTTAAACAGGCAAAACCATGCAAGGCTGGACAAATATTTAAATCTGGAATATTAGGCAACTATTTTGCACAAAGCATGCTGCCAAAAGAAAAGCTAAATACTATGAAAACCTTCAAAAGCATGAATCCCATC
>JAUICR010000132.1 GCA_030427785.1 Bacteroidia bacterium
CGATAAATAAGGTGACCCATCAACAGGGTTTTATTAAGGAGTTTTATGCTATGCATGAGGCGCAGGCTTGGGTCATGCTGATGGTAAACAAAATGAAGCTGAACCCCGCATACTGCGGTTTTCCTTTTAGCATAGCTGAAGAAGAAGTAAGCGATGAAACTCATGTGGAAGGAGTGGAGAAGCTACTAACCCACCTGAAGAAAAACCAAAACGATTTGGTAATTAAAACCAAGGGTAGGACTGATGACGAAGATGGATTTGTGCTGGTAGAAGGAGGAAAGCTATCGGGGATAGGATTTATTTCACATACCGAAAATGCCCACGATTTGGAAGACTTCCTATCGCAGCTTCGCAAACTCAATAGTAGTGTTACCTCACAAGGCCTGGTAAGCAAAGCACTGGAAAGTGGGAAGTTTCAAATACGCAGTTTTTAGTAGCACTAGGCACTAAGTTTATAAAAACAGCATAGCATGCCAAACATGAAACGAGTCTGGAGTTCGCTCGTTTGATTTTTAGAAAAATGGACTAACGCTATTTGTTTTGCCTACCTAGTTTTTCGATTTTCTTTAACCAATCGGTTCTGTATTTCTCTTTGGATAAGCGTATTGGCCCTATGGAGGTAATGCGCACTTTATTGATACCTATAAAGTTTAGCGTTAATTTTTTCATGGCCGTGTGGCTAGGGCTACCGTTAAACCATTTGTAGTACCAGGCTGGTTGATCCATGGTGCAAATAATTCTTGCCGTTTTTCCACCAAGGAGCTTATCCCACCACAAAGAGTTCTCTCTTTTTTCAAAAGCAAACCCTGGAAGTAAGACCCTATCCAAAAAACCTTTCATTAATGCAGGTACCGATCCCCACCAAATGGGGTACAGCCAAACCATATGATCTGCCCATTTTAGTTTTTCCTGGCTGTCTAGCAGGTCGGGCTCTAGCTCTGTACGCATGCGATAGCCAAATTGTAGGTTGGGGTTAAAATCCAGTTCTCTGATGTTAATTTGTTTTACCTCGGCACCTGATGCCAATGCTCCATTTTTATAGGCTTCGGCCATTGCAAAATTGTAGCTCTCCTTATCGGGATGCCCATTAATGATTAAAATCTTTTTCATATTTATTTAGAAATAGGGTTTTAGTTTAACTTCAACCTGACTGCCCGTTAGGTTTGTAGTATCAAATAGTTTGTAGAGTACAAAACAAGCGGGTAGCGTGAGGCATGCAGCGCATATAGCGAAGGCTGAAATACTACAAAATGAAGCAAGGGTCGGCTTTCCTAATTCATAAAAATAATGGTAAACGGAATCAGCATATTCATAAAACCTGAACAGTGTTTCGTAGGCGAGCCATAGGGGGTAAAACCACTTTCTTATGGGCGTCCACCACGCGCCCCAAATGGATTTTGATTGGGTATTCATTTTTCCTTTTCGTATTTCTTTAGCAAAGGTGATACGAAGGGAAGAGCTACTATTTGATTTAAATCAAATTCGAACTTTGGCGCTTCTTATTCTGCTCAAGGTTTCGAGGGTTATACCCAGGTAAGATGCTATGTGGGTGAGGGGCACCCTATTGGTAATGTCGGGATACATTTTCAGCAAATGTTCAAATCGTTGATCAGCTCTATTAAACTGAATGGCGTTTAGTCGTTCGCATAAACCCAGCAGTGTTTCAGTTACCACCTTACTTATAAAGCGCTCAAAGTCATGGTACTTGTCACACAGATAGTCTGTGGTGTCTTTCGAAAATTCATAAGCGGTAGAATCTTCCAGAAACTCTACATAGTGAGGACTAGGCTGATCGCTGAAAAAGCTAACGATGGGCGCGGCAAATTGATTTTCAAAAGTGAACCAGTCCGAAATATCCTTTCCGTCTTTAAGGTAATAGGCTCTCGCGCAGCCTTGTTCTATCAGGTAGGCCTTTTTAGAATATTGGCCTTCTTGCACTACCACTTCTCCTTTTTTGAAAGATTTGAATTTTGCGTTGGTCAATAGTTCTTGTTGGCATGCCGCTGAAAGCGGGTAATAGGATTTTCCCACTGATGCTAAAACTTTGTCGATATTCATTTTTGCTGGTTATACTCACATTGCTATTAGGATGAGTAAAGATAGAGATCAGGATGTAGACTATTGGATTGGTTTTGGGGCAACACTAAAACGAACATTATTGCATTAGAAAGTGCAGAGCTTCCTATTCGGTATTGATGCTGTGATTTGAAAATGGGATGGATTATAGGGAATAGAAGCGTATTCAATTTGCTCAAGCCGCATGGCTCTTCCTTTTTCATTGCTAAAAAGCCAAGCCCGAAAAAATCTGTCTGGCGGGGAAGCAAAAATCTAGAGTATTTTAAGGAACTTTTGCTTCGCTTCACTTTGCAAATCGTGGTTACATCTGCGCTCCATGCTTATTCCTCATTTTTCGGAATGCAATGCCGCTTGCTGCACCGCTAGTTCTAAAAAATGCTCATGGGGCCATCACACAGGTCTGTGTTTTGGAATGGCATCTTATCAATTTCGAGCAAAAGCAAGGTGAAACTTACCCTAGAGAAGTGCCGAAGTGAAGCGCAGATAAACGGCTGGGGCTTAGAAGGGTAAGTAAGCCGTAGCTTTTCAGAAATTTATAAGCAGCCTAGACTTTTTGGTTCGTTTTGGGGCAATGCCAAAATGAACGGAAAATAATATTTAACGAATAGGTTATCCTTATATGCGATGTTCGCGGAAAGCTTCTGGTGTACTCTTTCTGACATTATGGGAAGCTAAAAGCTGCTTCATAACTCCTTTTAATCGTCCGTTCCACTTGAACTCCTAAACCAGATTTCTTTTTTATTTCTGCCTGTTATTAAAGTAATAGAATCAGATTGAATGCTTTCAACAATCCAGCAACCACCACTCTTCATAATGTTATCAGGAAAATAAATATACTTTCCATCATCAGTGAGTTTCCAGTATTTATTTACGGTTCCGTTAAAATAATGAATACTTAAAGTGTCAAAATCAATACTCATTATCGGCTTAAAATTCTCAGCCCCAGGCGGTGGTGGGGGTGGGGGTAGCGAAGTATCCCTATACTTATTCCATTCTCCATAAAAATGTTCTTTGGTAGCGGATTTGTTAACCCTATTCATAGTAACTATTCTGCTGGGTCTATAATGGTAAGTTAGATTTATAGTATCCGAACCTTCATCCCATATGGAAGCAATCGGAGTTAGGTAGTCTTGATACATGAATAAATCGCCACCTTTATAGTTGAAAACTTTCCATTTCACTCCTTGGTTTTCATTTAAGCCAACACAAATGGAATCATTCACAAAACTTAAACTACTTGAATCTTCAGGCCACTTTACTTGGTAAGAACCCTTGAGCGTTTGTGATAAGTTTTTACTTAGGTCAAGGGGCTTACAAACGATGGAGTGATTAAGATTTTGGTCAGAGATGTAAGTTGAAAGAATCAATGAATCTTTTAACAAAAAGGAAAATTGAAGTGTGTCATTTTCGGAATAAACATTAATCTGATTATTACTGATTTTATAAGGGTATTTATCAATATTGATTTCACCATAATCTCCAGATGCGTGATTTCCAAGTTCAACAATTACCAGAGAATCAGTTTCAAAGTCGTAGAGGTATTGCGAATATTTCTGGCTTGGTTTCGCACCTTTTTCAAACGAACTTACACTAATCCAAACTCCCTTTAAACCTACGTGCTCTTTGCATGAAGAAAGGAGCATCAATAGTACTATTGAGTAAACAGCTTTCATTTTGTTACTTCGGTTGTTTCACAAACAAAGCAACACTTTCAATATGCGAAGTATGTGGAAACTGATCTACCAAACTGTACTTTTCCAGCTCGTATCCAAATTCCTTTAGTGCCAACATATCACGGGCCTGAGTAGCTGGATTACAAGAGATATAAACAATTCTATCAGCTCCAAGGCGCATTACCTTACGCAATGTTTTAGGAGCGATACCAGCACGCGGAGGGTCCATCACTATGGTATCAATTTTACCTGTGTACTGTGGGTATTGCAATAGAAACTTCCCTACATCTGAAGCAAAGAATTTTAGTTTATCAAAGCCATTTCTTGCGGCATTTACCTTGGCGTCTTCCACTGCTTCGGGTACTATTTCTACGCCTGTTATTTCTTTGTCAGTAGCTCGCTGAGCCAGTAGCTGTGTGATAGTTCCGGTACCTGAGAAAAGATCAAGTACAAAAGGTTTGTTTCCGGGCTTTACTTCAAACACGTAATCCATAGCTTTTGAATAAAGCCTTTCGGCACTAGCCGGGTTGGTTTGAAAAAAGCTCTCTAAGCTTATACTAAAGTCTAATCCGCAAATCCGTTCGGTTAGTTCTTCTGTTCCATAAATAAGTTTTCGTACACCATCGCTGGTATTAGGCCTGTCGCCCACATCAGGGTTTACAGTGTGCAATAGTCCTTTGAGTTTTGGCCCAAGTAATTGTTGCATAAAAGCCGAAAATTCCTCAGCGTCAAATTGATCCAACTGACTTTCGCTGCTCACAAAATTGATAAGCAAGGAATCATTTAAATAAGATTTTTTGACAGTAATAAATCGGCAAAAACCTTCGTGGCGCAGTGCGTGCCACGCGGTAAATCCGCGTGAAGTAAAATACTCCGTAATGGCTCCCATGGAGTTTTCTAGGTCTGGGTCAAACAAGCCAGAGTCTTTTTCCATTTGGATTACGCTAAGCCATTGTCCACGTTTTTTAAAACCTAGGGCAAAACCGTCCACTTCTTTGTCTTCTTCAGGTAAATATTCCACAGCCGAAAAGGAATATTCCATTTTATTACGGTAGTGAAAATCAGAGGGCGAAGGGATAAACTCATCCAGTAGCTCTTCTGAGTTTTCTATTTTGGCAATACGCCTAAATAGTTCTATAGCAGTTTTTCTTTTATAAAAATGCTGGCGCTTGATGGGCAACGTGATGTACGGAGCTCCCGGAATGGGCTGATAGGGCATAGCGATTTCCTGCTTACTGGCGCTTAATACTTTTAGCAATTTTGCCTCAGCATAAGAGTTTTTCACCTTTATCATTCGCACCAAAACTAGCTGCCCGGGGATGGTATTGGGTACAAAAACTATGTAACTCCCACCATCGGTAGTTACCTTTGCTATACCCTTGCCTTCAAAGGCGAGGTCTTGGATAAGAAGTTCAGTTTCCTGATTTTTGCGGAATGGCCGGATTTTCGTCATAGGCGGCAAAATTACCTTAATTTGGGCCTCTTCAAAACCAGGATTTAAATTTCATTCTATAAATAAAACAGCATAATGGATACGAATACAAGCACGCTAAGCTCAGCACAGGCTATAGCATTAGAAGATAAATACGGAGCCCATAATTACCACCCGCTACCAGTAGTACTTGATAGAGGAGAAGGAGTGCATGTATGGGATGTAGAAGGCAAAAAGTATTATGATTTTTTATCAGCTTATTCGGCTATCAATCAAGGGCATTGCCACCCACGTATTATTGGTGCTTTAAAAAGTCAGGCCGAAAAAATGACTTTGACATCCAGAGCATTTTACAACTCACGATTGGGCGAATTTGAAAAGTTTGCCTGTGAGTTTTTTGGATTTGACAAATTACTACCCATGAACAGTGGGGCCGAAGCTGTGGAAACCGCTTTGAAAATAAGCCGCAAATGGGGCTATGAAAAGAAGGGTATTGAGGAAAATGAAGCAGTGATTGTAGTGTGTGAAAATAATTTTCACGGTAGAACGACCACGATCATTTCTTTCTCTAATGATCAGGACGCTCGCAAGAATTTTGGTCCTTATACGGCTGGTTTTGTATCTATTCCTTATAACGATGCCAATGCCCTAAAAAAGGTGCTGGAAGATATGCCAAATGTTGTAGCCTTCCTGGTAGAACCTATACAAGGTGAGGCAGGTGTATTTGTACCTACTGATGGATATTTGGCCAAAGCAAAAGAGCTGTGTGCCGCTAAGAATGTACTGTTTATTGCTGACGAAATTCAAACGGGAATTGCACGTACCGGAGATATGCTAGCCGTAGAACATGATGGTGTAAAACCAGATGTATTGGTTTTAGGCAAAGCTTTAAGTGGTGGTGCATATCCGGTTTCGGCTGTATTGGCTAATGACCATATTATGGGCGTAATAAAGCCTGGTCAGCACGGGTCTACTTTTGGTGGAAACCCAAATGCAGCTGCTGTGGCTATGGAAGCACTGAAGGTAGTGGTAGATGAAAATTTGGCTGATAATGCCAAGAAGCTTGGAGAACTATTTAGAAGCGAAATGCAGAAGTATATTGATAATTCGAATATTGTAAAATCAATACGAGGTAGAGGTTTGCTGAACGCTATTTTGATTAACGATACCGAAGAAAGTTCTACCGCCTGGGATATTTGTGTGAAGCTAAAAGACAATGGGTTATTGGCCAAGCCTACCCATGGTAATATTATTCGTTTTGCACCTCCATTGGTTATGACCAAGGAACAGTTACTAGATTGTGTTTCTATTATCACAAGTACTTTAAAAGACTTTGAATAAGATTGAAACCTTGCTAAATGACGCTTAAGGAGCTTAAAAATCAATTTAATGAAGAATTAATAGCTTCATATAGCTCTTCAGAAAGCGATCATTTGTTCCATATTTTTTTAGAAGAATTGGCCAATATTCGTATTGGCCAATTCTTTTTGAAGGAAAATGAAAAACTGGAAGACAAGCTATTGAATGAGCTTTTGAAATGCTTGAAACAATTGAAGTCAGGTAAACCATATCAGCACATTTTAGGTTATGTTCCTTTTGCCAATTTGCGAATTGACGTGAATGCCCATGTTCTGATTCCACGGCCCGAAACGGAGGAGTTGGCATATTTGGTAAAATCGAAAGTGGAAAATAAGGAAGGCATGCGCCTATTAGATATTGGTACAGGTAGTGGCTGCTTGGCTTTAGCGCTGTCTTCTTTTTATAAAAAAGCCCAAGTATGTGGTTATGATGTTTCGGAGGAAGCTTTGAAACAGGCAATTGCCAATGCTAAAACAAACAATCTTACAGTAGATTTTGCGCTTTTAAATTTTCTTGACCAGAGGAGTTGGACCGATGACAAGTGGGATGTAATAGTTAGCAATCCGCCATACATAGCCGAATACGAGCAGGATACGATGGATGGAATTGTTTTGAACAACGAACCCTGGCAGGCGCTTTTTGTACCTGATAATGATGCGCTTATTTTTTATATCAAAATAGCAGAGTACGCACAAACACATTTGAAGAATGGCGCTAAAGTGTTTGTAGAAATTAATGAGAGATTGGGTCAGGAAACATTAGAGATGTTTACCGCAAGAGGATTTAAAGCTGAGCTGCTAAAAGATATGAGTGGAAAAGACCGGTTTGTGGAAGCTTGGAACGATTAAAAAAAAAGTATGATAAAAGTTTTAAAAGCATTGAGTTATTCAGTGCTGATATTGGTGGCGCTAGCATGGTTTGGGCACACGGCATTACAAGTTAAGTCAGGGGCAAAATCTGGTTTTATAGCTAACACCATTTATGATTTGAGTTCGTTTCCTGCCACGGTAATAGAGGTTTTGAGTAGTAATGAGATTCGAAACATTCCGCCAACCTATATTAATGAAGACCAGGGTTTTGAGGCTATGAATAATTTGGATTACAGCCTTTTTGCCATCAACTCATTTTACAATCAACAAGCAAAAGCGTGGGATATAAAATTGTTTGACTTAAAAAATGATTCTACCATTCACTCGTGGGAGCTCAAAAAGGAGTCTTTTAATCCGAAAAGAACTTTACGAAAGTTTGAAAATGCAGAACCTCGAAACCCCATCTTATTAACAGATAGATCTATTATAATAGCAAGTGACGAAACCTACAATTTGTACAGAATTGGTGAAAACTCTGAAGTGCTGTGGCATAATACCCAAACTTGCTTTCATCATTCATTGAATGTAGATGCCGATGGAAATATATGGGCTTGTGTAACCGATACCGCTGGAGTAAACCACTACCAACAATCTCATTTGCATGAATATCGTGATGATAGAATTTGTAAAATAGATGTGGAAACAGGGCAGATTCTTTATGAAAAAAGGATTAACGAAATATTGATCGAAAATGGTTATCTCAATTTCGTTTACGGTTTTGGAAACGAAGTGGTGATGCACGTAAGTGCTGACCCAATTCACCTTAATGACATAGAGCCTGCACTGTCAGATTCAGAATTTTGGAATAAGGGCGACTTGTTTATCAGTATTAGGCACCGTTCTTTGGTTTTTCAATACCGCCCAGAAACGAACAAAATTATTCGATTGTTCTACGGGCCGTTTCTCAATCAGCATGATGTGGATATTATCTCTGACCACGAAATTGCCATTTTCAATAATAATTGCAGCACAGTGGGCAAGTTCAATCCCGATGGAGTTTACACCGATTCATTTGTAGTAGACAGTCTTGGCGGCACACAGGTATTAAAGTATAATTTTATGGATAGTAGTTATACTGCAATATATCCCCAATGGATGGAGCAGGAAAAAGTATTTACCTATAGTGAGGGCGAGTTTGAGTTATTATCAAACGGTGATATGTACGTGGAAAGTCAGAATAATGGGAAGATTTACCTATTTGGCCAAAGTGGTACAATCTTAAAAAAGACTTTTAAAACGCCTATTAACGGAATGATTGAGTTGCCGCATTGGTTACGTATCTATGAGGATATAAGCTTTGCTTTTTAAGGAATCAAAAACTGAACTACAAAGTATAAAAAAACCCTCGATGGTGAACCAAAGAGGGTTTTAATGTCGTTTAAGAAATTCTCTTAAAGCTTACTAGTAAGCTCAGAACCTGCTTTAAACTTAGCAACAGTTTTAGCTGGTATTTGAATTTTCTTTCCAGTCTGAGGGTTTCTTCCTTCGCGAGCTGATCTTTCAGAAGTTGAGAAAGTACCAAACCCTACTAAAGATACACGACCACCTTTAGCCATAGTATTAGCTACGTTCTCGGTAAATGAATCTAATGCTTTTTTAGCAGCTGCTTTTGAAATGCCAGCGTCTGCCGCCATTGCATCGATCAAATCTGATTTGTTCATAATTTGAAATTTTAATTTAGTTAAACAATTAACAATACACTCACAAATTTAGACTAATACAGGGATTGAGCAAGATTAGGCCCTAAAAAATGCCCAAAATGTTTACAAATGCCCGTATTTGTTAACAATTATGCTCTGAAAGCTAGTCCTGCTATGGGTTTCAGCCAATTTTGGATGAATTATTTAGCTTAAAGCCATTCAGTAACTCAGTTACGTTCATCCTTTTTTTGCCCGCTACCTGTAAGGATTTGAGGCTCATTACTCCTTTTTTGCAACTAATATGGATGTATTTTTTACCATCTGTGTCAATAGTTCCCCATGGCATAGTATTATTGGCTTCTTTCAAAATTTCTGTTTCGTAGATTTTGAGAGCATATTTGTTTCCATCATCCATTATAGTACATGTAGCAGCAGGGTAAGGAGATAGCCCTCTGATAAAATCATAAACCCGTTCGGCAGGTTGATTAAAATCGATTACCGTGTCTTGTTTAAAGATTTTAGGAGCGTGCTTTATTTCAGTATCAATTTTTTGAGGTTTCGATTTGAC
>JAUICR010000133.1 GCA_030427785.1 Bacteroidia bacterium
TCTCTGCGTTTCTCCGCGGACTCCGTGTCTCCGCGTTGAAGCAATAATGCTTACCTCACCGCAGAGGCGCAAAAAACGCAGAGTTATCGCAGGGGCATTTAAAGTGAAAGGATAACTTATATGAACAAAACAGTATTTGAAATATCCAAGATGGATTGTCCTTCTGAAGAAAACCTAATCCGAATGAAGTTGGATGGGATTTCATCTATTGCAAATCTGAGTTTCGATATTCCAAATCGAAAATTGACGGTTTTCCACAAAGAAGGAATAGATCAAATAGAAAAGTCTCTGCTAGAGCTGAATTTAGGTGCAAGCAGAGTTTCATCTGAGGAAACCGAACAAAGCACTTTTGATGAAAATACCGAGCAAAGAAAAATGCTCTGGACCGTCTTATTCATAAACTTCGCTTTTTTCATCATTGAAATGGTTACTGGAGTTATTTCAAAATCGATGGGCCTTGTGGCAGATAGCTTGGATATGCTTGCTGACAGTTTTGTGTACGGTATTAGTTTGCTTGCGGTAGGAAGCACCATTAATAGAAAAAAGAGAGTAGCCAAGCTTGCAGGATATTTTCAAATAGGGCTTGCCGTCATAGGCTTTGCGGAAGTGCTAAGGAGGTTCTTTTTTAACGAAAGTATTCCCGAATTCTCAACAATGATTATCGTCTCCTTTTTTGCATTGATGGCCAATGCTAGTTGCCTTTTTCTTTTGCAAAAGTCTAAAAGTGAGGAGGCGCATATGCAGGCCAGTATGATTTTTACCTCAAATGATATCATCATTAATCTTGGAGTAATAGTGGCCGCAGTATTGGTACATTGGTTGGGTTCAAGCAAACCAGATTTAATTATAGGAACGGTTGTTTTTGCTTTGGTAATTCAAGGGGCAGTGCGAATTTTGAAACTGGGCAAATGACACATTACTCCTCTTACTCCACGTCTCTGCGTTGAAGCAAGGGTCTTACCTCTCCGCAGAGGCGCAGAAAACGCAGAGTTGTCGCAGAGGTTTTAGAATACAAGAATAATATACGATATGAAAAATAGAATCATCATCGAGGCAAGCGTAAAAGCTCCAATAAACAAAGTATGGAAGTTATGGACTGAGCCAGCACATATCTTAAAATGGAATGCCGCTTCGGATGATTGGCATACTACCAAGGCTGAGAATGACTTGAATGTAGGGGGTAAGTTTTCATCGAGGATGGAAGCAAAAGACGGCAGCTTTGGTTTTGACTTTGGCGGCACCTACACCGAGGTGACATTGTACCAAAGTATAGCCTATACACTAGATGATGACAGAAAGGTGAGTATTTCCTTTTCTGAAACGAAAGAAGGTTGCAAAGTGGTGGAAACCTTTGAAGCGGAAGAAACAAACCCAATAGAAATGCAGCGAGACGGCTGGCAAGCCATTTTGGATAATTTCAAGAAATATGCTGAAACAATGAGCTAATATGAAGGAGATAGAAATTTACATCCAAACCTTTCCAGAAGAGGTACAAGCAAAGCTTCACCTATTGAGAAAGGCAATTGCTGATGCAGCGCCAAAGGCTACTGAGAAAATTAGCTATGGTATTCCCACTTTTTATTTAAACGGAAATCTGGTTCATTTTGCAGGTTACAAAAAGCACATTGGTTTTTACCCTTCACCGTCTGCCATGGTGGCTTTCCAGGAAGAATTAGCCATGTATAAACAAGCCAAAGGATCGGTGCAGTTTCCGTTGGAGAAAGACTTACCATTGAATTTGATAAAAAGGATGGTGGAGTTTAGGGTGAAGGAGAATTTAGCTAAAACCAGTAAAAAGTAGGTGTTCTTCTTAGTAAGGTTGACGCAGAGTTTTAATTCACCCCGCGCATTAATTTATTTTGATAAGCGCTAATAATCGGCTTCTCCTGCTAACTTTGCCGCGCCTCGAAAAGGGCTGTTTTTTAATTTTATTATTGATTTGCTCCTCATATTGGAGTGTTAAAAACAAACGAGATGAGTGTATTTCGCGGAACAGGTGTAGCCTTGGTTACGCCTTTTAATGAAGATCATACAATAGATTTTAAAGGATTGGAAAATCTGGTAAACTACTGTATAGACGGTGGTGTAGATTACCTGGTGGTAATGGGCACTACAGCCGAAAACCCGGTGCTAAATGAAGAAGAGAAACAGGAGGTGCTGAAACACGTTCAGAAAGTAAATGCCGGCCGCAAACCTATTGTATATGGTGTGGGAGGAAACAATACAGCTAACATCGTAAACTATGTAAAACATGGAAATCTGGAAGGAGTAGATGCTATTCTTTCGGTTTCGCCATACTATAACAAACCTACCCAAGAGGGTATTTATCAGCATTTCAAAGCTATTTGTGATGCCAGCCCTGTACCCGTAATACTTTATAATGTACCTGGTAGAACTTCTTCAAATATGGAAGCTGGCACTACATTGCGCATAGCCAAGGATTGCCAACAAGCCATTGCCGTAAAAGAAGCAAGCGGCAATATGGAGCAGGTGATGAAAATTATAAACGAAAGACCTGTAGGCTTTTTGGTATTGAGTGGCGATGATAACTTGACTTTGCCAATGATAGCCTGTGGTGGTGATGGTGTGATTTCGGTGAGCGGACAAGGTTTTCCGAGTGTATTTTCTACAATGGTAAATGATGCTTTAGCAGGAAATATAGCGGCTGCCAGAATAGGTCATTACAAGCTATTTGAAATTACCAAAATGCTTTTTGCTGAAGGAAACCCTGGAGGAATTAAAGCCGTGTTGAAACACAAAAAAGTTTGCGGAGATGCCATGCGTTTGCCACTCTGGAAAATTTCTGATGCGCTAGATGCTGCTCTGGTAAAGGAAATTAAGTCACAAAATATCTAAAATAAGAACTTTGGCATTTGACTTGCTTAGGGGAGAATATCAAAACATAAATTAATCGAAATCAAAACGAACATGAAAGCAAAGGCAATACTTGGAGCAATGGTGATGCTCACCGTTATCAGCAGCTGTGATACTACAAAGTCAGTAACCAGAGTAGACGAAAGAGAGCAAATAGATTTGAGCGGAAGGTGGAATGACACCGATAGCCGATTGGTAGCTCAAGAAATGGTAGCCGATGGATTGAGCCGCGCTTGGTTGCAAGATTTTGTTCAAGCTGAAGGAAGAAAACCAGCTATCATAGTGGGCTTAGTAAGAAACAGAAGCAGCGAGCATATTGCTACTGAAACTTTCATAAACGATATTGAAAGAGAATATATAAACTCTGGCAAGGTGCGCTTGGTACAAGGTGGTGAGTTTAGAGAAGAGTTGAGAGCCGAAAAAGCGGATCAACAAAACAATGCTTCGTTAGAAACTGTAAAACGATTTGGCCGCGAGCTTGGCGCAGACTTCATTATGCAAGGAAGCGTGAACTCTATTACTGATGAAAACAGCCGCACTAAAGTGATGTTTTATCAAGTAGATATGGAACTTACCAATATCGAAACCAACGAAAAGGTTTGGGTAGGTTCTAAGAAAATCAAGAAAGTAATAGAGTAAAACACCCAAAAAAAATGTTTAGCTCTTTTTCCAGACTTTTCCTAAAAGCCTTTCTGGTGGTAGCGTCATGCGCAATGCTGAGTAGTTGCGCTACGTACTATCAGAAGAACATTAAGTTTCAGGAGGCTTTTGCTGCTGGCGACCTAAAGAAGGCAGAGAGGATATTGGATGGAGAAAAGAAGCCCGAAGAAGGCCGAAATCGCCTTTTGTATTTTTTACAAAAAGGAGTGGTGCTGCAGCTGATGGGTGAGTACGAGGCCAGTAATGTCTTTTTTGAAAAAGCCTATATCTATATAGAGGATTATCAAAAAAACTATGGAGCCGAGGCCTTAGCATTGATTTCAAACCCAATGGTAAAGCCATACCCCGGTGAGGATCATGAGAAAGTACTTATTCATTATTACAAGGCTTTAAACTTCTTGATGATGGGTGACCCTGAAGGTGCAAGGGTAGAAGCAAGGAGGATTAATAATAAGCTCAACAGAATGAACGATAAGTATGAGAAAAAGCCTAATCGTTATAAGGATGATGCTTTTGCTCATATAATTCTTGGATTGGCTTATGAGATGGATGGTGATGTGAACAACGCCTTTATTGCCTATCGCAATTCCTACGAAAGTTATAAAAACAACTACCAAAGTGATTTTGGTGTATCAGCTCCTTTGCAGTTAAAGAAAGATGTACTGCGCACGGCTTACCTCAATGGCTTTATAGATGAGCTGCAGCGTTATGAACGGGAATTTGGTTTTGAGTATACTCATAACCCTACGCGTAGCCCAAGTCTTGTTTTCTTTTGGCACAATGGATTGGGACCGGTAAAAGGAGAAAATAGTATCAATTTTACAGTAGTTAAGGGCGATGGAGGGATTGTTACTTTTAATAATGACGAGCTGGGTTTAAGTTTTCCATTCCCTATTCCCAATAATAGCGAAGGAGGCGATGGGCTTGGAGATTTAAAGTTTGTAAGGGTAGCTTTCCCCATGTATCATCCAAGGCCAACTTTTTATAATAGCGCCACACTGGAAGCGGATAGTGTGTATTACCCCTTGCAGGAGGTAGAAAATGTGGAGGCCATAGCAATGTCAGTCCTTCAGGATAGGATGCTTCGAGAGCTCGGAACCGCTTTGCTGCGATTGGCTACCAAGCAAGCGGCTGAAGAGGCGATGCGAAAAGAAAATGAAGATTTAGGAGCTTTAGTTTCGATACTCAATGCGGCCACCGAAAAGGCAGATACCCGGAATTGGCAAACGCTACCGCATACTATCAGTTATGCGCGTATTCCACTAAAAGTTGGACCAAACCAAGTAAAACTGCTAGGAATGTATGAAGGTGGTGAGCCTACCGAAACCACGTTTGAATATGATGCCGAGCCCAATAAAACTTTGTTTCAAATCTATCATAGTCTAGAAACCTTGTATGTCCCGGCATTACAGCAATATCCATAAACCAGAATAAGAATGGAAAACTTCGGTATGCTTGAAATCCTGATTATCGCAATAAATGTAATTGTAAGCTATTGGGGTTTTAATAATAGAGCAGCCTTTGATGCTGGTTTGTTCAGGGTGGGCAGTATTCTTCAAGACAAAGAATATTACAGATTAGTAAGTAGTGGCTTTTTGCATGTTAGCTGGTCGCATTTGGCCCTCAATATGTTGAGCCTATATTTCTTTGCCGGACAGATGGAATCCTACCTCGGGCCATTGTTGTTCTTGCTAGTATATATGGGTAGCTTAATTGGCGGCAATCTGTTTTCACTTTTCATCAATAGAAACAAACCCTATTACACTGCGGTAGGTGCATCAGGAGCGGTAAGCGGGGTAGTGTTTGCCGCTATCGCTCTGTTTCCAGGTATGCAGTTGGGTTTTCTGTTTATCCCAATTCCTTTTCCGGCATGGGCTTTTGGCCTTGGATTCGTTTTGTATTCTATTTATGGTATCAAAAATCAAAAGGACAATGTAGGCCACGAAGCACATTTAGGTGGTGCGGTAATAGGCCTTTTAATAGCCTTGGCTATTAATCCTCAAATGATTTTTCATAATACCCTGGCCGTGGCTTTGATATTAATCCCAACGGTGGTTTTTATCATTATCCTTTTGCGAAATCCCGATTCGCTTGGTGTTAAGCCTACATTCTATACCTATTACCCTCCTGAGGAAGAAGAGAATAACAATGATGAACTGGAGCTAAACAGGATTCTCGAAAAAATGAAGTCGCAAGGTGGAGAGAGTCTTACTTCAAAAGAAAAGGACTTTCTGGAAAAATACGGCCGCTAATCAGCTTCCTGTGGCTTCAAATGTAGATTTGGAAGCCTTCCAAAGAACACTTGCAATTATTACACTGGCACCCGTTAAAATTAAAATCATGGGAACAATTGTTCCATTGTGGAAAAAGCCAATAGCCGCTGCAGCTATAGCCCCTGCAAACATCCTAAAGCTCCCCACCAAAGCCGAAGCAATTCCAGCATTATTGGTAAAAGGATGCAGTGAAAGTGCTGTGGTATTGGGGTTTACAAAGCCCAAACAAAACATAAACATAAATAACAAAGTGATGAACAAGTAGGGGTGAAGCTGATTGAGACTGTAAATCACGATTAAACTCAAACCTACTAATGACATACCAAAAGCGAAGAAAAGTGTAATCTTTTCTAGATTATAGCGCTTTAGTAGCCACCTGTTTACTTGACTTCCTAAAATGAATCCGCTGGCGTTCCCGCCAAAAACAAGCCCGTAGGCACGTGGCTCAAAGTTGAAAACTTCCATAAAAATAAAAGAGGAATCAGTAATGTAGGCAAACATAGCTCCAGTAGCTAGGCTGCCCGTAATGGTGTAAATAACAAATTGTTTATTGCCCATTACTTTCCAGTAAGCCTTAGCCACCTGCACAGGTCTAAGCGAAACACCTTTGTCTTTAGATTTACTTTCATCCAAGAAGCGCATTATTACGGCAATTAAAATAAGCGTGATTATTACCAAGCAAACAAAAACCGAACGCCAACCGTAGGACTCTATAAGGTAACCACCCAATGAAGGAGCAATAATAGGAGCAACACCCATAACCAGAATTAAAGATGAAAAAGCACGTGCTGTATTTTCAGCTTCAAAATTGTCTCTGATAATAGCTCTACTTGCCACCATACCGGCACAGCCGCCAAGTGCCATAATAAAGCGAAGTGCGATAAGCCATTCTACATTAGGCGCCATTGCGCAGCCAATAGTGGCTATGGTGTATAAAGTGAGCCCAAATAGTAAAGGTTTTTTTCGCCCATATCTATCTAGTATAGGGCCGTATACCAGCTGTCCTACAGAGATTCCCACAAAATAACTTGAAAGGGTAAGCGCCACTTGAGAGATATCGGTATCAAGATCTTTGGCAATAGCACGAAATCCTGGTAGATACATATCTATAGAAAACGGCCCCAAGGCGGCTACAAAACCGAGAATTAAGAGTAGAATGTTTTCTTGTTTTTTGCTCATGCAATAAGACTATGCGCGTGGTTTAATGAGACGGCAAAACTACACCCATTATTAGCATAGGTTTTAATGGTACAGACTTTATCATCATTGGTAAATTCTATAAACAGAATATAGTGTGCATCTGGCTCCTAGTTTTTTCATTGTTATATATTTATATCTTTAAAGCATTGATTACTATTTTGATAGTGTAAGAACAACACGAAATAGTTAGAATCGAAAGCAGAGCCATAACCTAAAAACCAAAAAATGAGTCATTTTTCTATTGATTCCTCCAAACATCTTTTAGAGGGTCAAAATGTTCAGCATTTATCCTGTTCAAAAAATCAAAGCAAGTTTAAGCCCGGAAACCTGGATACGGTGGTAATACATTATACAGCAGGACGTGATGCAGAGAGTTCGGCTAAGTATCTTGCCCGACCTGATATAAAAGCCTCCGCACATTTGGTAATAGGCAGAGGCGGTGAGGTATATCAGTTGGTCCCTTTTGATACCATTTCTTGGCATGCTGGTACTAGTAGTTATATGGGCAGGTCAGGGTATAATAATTTTTCGATAGGAATAGAGCTGGACAATGCCGGAGTGTTGACCAAAACAGGAAACGATTATAGTGCATGGTTTGGCAAGAAGTATCTCGAAAATGAAGTGATGCAGGGTGTACATCGCAACGAAAGCACACCTCGGTTTTGGCATATTTATACAGAGCAGCAAATGGTAGCTTGCGAAGAAATCTGTAGGCTCCTAATTGAAGAATATGGCTTGAAGCATATTTTGGGTCATGAAGAAATCTCTCCGGGAAGAAAACAAGATCCGGGTCCCGCATTTCCGCTTAATAGATTAAGAGACAGGTTGCTATCGCATGATAGACAAAGTGATAATGAAACTGTAGTAGAGATAAAAGAAGGGATTACGATTCCTCCAAAACTGAACATTAGAAGTGGCCCTGCAAGTAGCAATAATATGGTGAGCAACCCATTGAGTGGAGGAACACCTGTAAAAATTCTTGAAGAATCTAACGGTTGGTATCGTGTAGAAACTGTGGTAGAGGGATGGGTGAGTAAAGCGTACGTAAAGCTTAAACCATGAATCGTTTTCTCTTTTTACTATTTGTAGCCCTTATAACTTTTGGGCTGGTTTTTTTTGTGAAAAATCCTGATGCACTAGAAAACATATGGTTATGGCTTATAGGTTTTGCTGGCGGCATTCTTAGGTTTGGGCAAGAGATATATGCCAAGATAAAGGAGGGGCTAAAAAAAATCCTTTCAAAAGAAGAAGAACAAACCAACTCCAATGCGATAGAATCTCAGAGTGTGACCAACAACTTGAAACATGGGAATTTTGATGGATTAAAAGTTCAATTAGTCAGAGTTTCTCAAGATTATGAAACCACCATCGGAATGTTGTACCTAAATGGTCAGTTTACGGCTTATACTATAGAGGATAGAAGTGTTCCTCAAAAAATGCCAGGGGCTGGCCGTTATCAGCTTGAACTATTAGAAAGTGAAAATGAAGTTACCTTAGATTATCAGCAGCTTTTTCCATCGTGGTTTACCCAGCACATAGTGTTAAGAAATAAAGACAACTCCTTAGTTTATATTCATTGCGGTTTGCCGGCAGATATGCCAGAGGAAGGCATTATGGTAACCGATAGTTTGGATACCAACTTAGATCATGACTTTCACCAATCCTGTAAAAATGCCTATAGCAAGGTATATATTCCCATACGTGAGGCTCTTCAGAATTCCCGAGAACTTCAGTTTGTCATTAGTACTGAGATCGTTCAAAACCAAAACCTTAAAGCATCCTAATTATGGCACAATCTACGGTAACAATTAAAAAAGTAGGCCTGGTTGTAAGCGGCTTACTCATTGGGCTAACCATTATTTCATTGGCCATTCAGTCATACATAGATTTTTCTCGAGAATCAGAATCAGACAGTACCATGTATAAGAGTATAGCAGTACTCATGATCATCGTGTGGGTTGGTATTGTGATATCATACTATGCCTGGGCCTTACATTTTTATCATATAAATTATGGCTGGACAGAAAAACGCTGGCAGGAGCAAGAAGAAGCTAGAGCCTCAAACCCAGCAGCCGAGCGAGTAGAGCCGACCGAAAATCCTAACAAGGCAGAAACGCTTGGTTTACCCACAGGAACAGTAAGAGGAACGTTGGCCATTTCCTTACTGGTTATTGGCTTAGCCTTGCTGGTGGCTTCCTTTAGTTTCGAATCTAAACTACAGGCCAGTGAATACTTGGTAGACAATTTTGAGTATATCAAAACAGCCTTCCTATTAATGATTGCTTTCTATTTTGGTAATAAATCTCTAGAGTTTTTAAAAGATCGAAAAATGGTGATAGGGACTACCGGCACAGAAGTAGACCCTAATGTAAATGGAGCCGACCTCATAGCGAAACAAAAGGCTATAGCAGCAGCTAAAGATGGTGGAGCTACAGAGGTAAAGAAGCGAGTGGCAAGTGAAAACCCTGTAAAAAATTCAGTAGCAGGCACTGTGGTAGAAACAGAGACCGATGGCCCTGCACCAAGTTTTGCTGACCCCAATAGCGTAGGGTAATGCGCTTCTTAGCATACATATTACTAGTTACAATTCTATTTGG
>JAUICR010000134.1 GCA_030427785.1 Bacteroidia bacterium
TAACATGGAACATCGGCTTGACAGGCATAATAGGGGATATGAGAAATCTACGGCTCCATATCTCCCATGGGAAGTTTGCTTGTCCATTTGTAAACCGACTCGTAGTGAGGCCATGCTACTAGAGAGAAAATTAAAAAACCTTTCCAAAAACCGACTAACCCAGTTTATTAGCAAATACGCAGGCCAAGACGAGACTGGCTAAAGCCAGTCTGTACTTGGTGCAGACACCTTACAGGGTCGTCTGCATTCAAGTCCTGTCATCCCGACCAATAAAAGGTCAGCTTTTTAGCTGGCCTTTTGTATTTTAGGGATATGGCCTTTTATGTTTATATATTGAAGAGTATGAGCCATTCAAGGTATTATGTTGGCCAAACCAATAACATGGAACATCGGCTTGACAGGCATAATAGGGGATATGAGAAATCTACGGCTCCATATCTCCCATGGGAAGTTTGCTTGTCCATTTGTAAACCGACTCGTAGTGAGGCCATCACAATTATTAAGAACTAATACCTCTTTTTTTTGGCAATCATAAAGGCACATTTTTGGACACAGTTATAGAAGGTATATTAAAGGACAAAATTATCTTTTAATATAAATTACGACCTATCTTTACCGCCACAATAGGCACGGGGTATACACTTGAACCCCACATCACAAATAGCTAAACAAAAAAAGCAGCCGGACAAAATGGAACATTTCGCTCTTACTAATTACCTTACCGTTACCAAGATTTTCAGATTTGAAATGGCTCATGTACTTACACATCATGATGGATTGTGTAAAAACATTCACGGTCATTCCTACGAATTGCAAGTGACTATCACAGGTGATGTAAAAAATGAACCAGGAGCCAGTGATGACGGTATGATCTTGGATTTTGCAGTCCTTAAGAAATTGGTGCAAAAAAACATTATGGACACGTTTGATCACGCATTAGTGTTGCATGACAAAGCGTCTTTTGCTGATCAGGTACTTCAATTGCCCTTCGATAGAATTTTTACAGTTCCGTATCAACCCACTTGTGAAAACCTTATAAGGCATTTTGCCAAACTGATAGTACAAGACCTCCCACGCGAGGTACGCTTACAACACCTCCGGCTTTATGAAACGCAAACCTCATTTGCCGATTGGTATGCGTAAAAAAGAAAATTCTGCACCTTTAATTTTTAAAAGTGCAGAATCGGTAGGGTTGCAATCTTTAGTCTGTTTACTAGGCTACATTTACTAGGCCTATCAATCGTAGTCTGCTGGCTTGCCCCAGTAGGTCGGTACTGAAAGTAGGTAATTTAATCTCTGAGCTTATTGACTCGTAATACTTAATGCCTTTTTCGATGTTAGCTTTAAAGGATTCCAAGTATTTTTCCTGCTTTGTGCTAAAGTTATTTTTGAATTCTTGTACTTCTGTTTCAAGAAAATCAATGTACATTTTCAATTCATTTATAAAAACATGTGGGCGTGATTTTGAGCTTAAGCTTGGTCCATTGCCATAAATATGTCCTACCATTTCTTTGAGCGAATACTTGCGCGAAAAGAATGCCATATTGGGCCCCGGGCAAATAGCAGCCGTGGCCGAAATCTTAGGTTTCATTTCGTAATTAGTATAAGCCGTAGCCGATAAATCTTCGCACAGACAGGCCTTTACCACAATGTTTTCATAGGCCTCTTTGTAGGCTTCGGTCTCCAAATCTTTGGTGTCGAGCTCTTTTATTTTTTTATCCTGATACTTTCTGGAGGCAGTACAAATAGGTTCTTTTGAAAATTCGGTGTTCGATACCAAATACTTCTTTATACAAGGGCTCCCGGGCTTTCCTTTTTCTATTCTACTTAATCTTAGTTCTTCGCTTTGGCTTGATTTCAAATTATTGAAAGGGACGCCAAGTGGAGATGTTTTACTTAAGTATAAATCTTTACTCTTGGCTTTTGCTAATTTTTCGATGGTAGCATCGTCTACCGTGGTAGCCTCAGGTACCAATAAAAAAGGAGTGCCCCAACCTGTTTTTTGCAGGTTGTAATGTTTTAGTAAAAATTCTTGTTCCTCTGATGTGCCAATGCCACCTTGTACGCTTATGTCCATATTAGGCACGGCATTTAGTGTAGCAATTTCCTTTTTGTCCCATACGGCAGAACAGAGCTCAAAAAGCTCAAGTTGTAGGCTTTCTCGGTTGTCTTTAAACTCATTTAGAATATCACCCAGCAAAAGTCCCTCAGTAGGAAATGCATGGCCGCCACAGTTTAGGCCCGATTCTATTCTAAATTCAGAAATCCAGATTCCCTTTTTGGCAAGAAATTTACCTTGGATTACTGCCGAGCGATAGTCGCTAACCTTTAGGATTACTTTCTTTTTTATCGCCCCCAGTTCATTGGGAAAGAAGTCATCAAATTGCTCTAGATAGCTGTATAGCCTAGGGTTAAAACCAGCAGAAAAGACCACTGAACTTTCGAGGGTGCTGTTAGCAAATCCTCGCAGTGCTGCCAAGGCATCATTATACTCAGGCCCTAGCGGATTTTTATTAGAATCAACATTTGCCTTATTTAACTTGGTCATGATGTTTACATCAATAGACCCAGCAGTTATACCACTTCTAATAAGGTGGTTCAAAACATTTTTTATCCCTTCATCATCGGTTTCAAGATAACCTTGATGCCATAGTTTTAATTGGGAATTTTCAGGTAGTAAATCAATGTATTTGGTAAGGTTACTCGCTTCGTCTAGCGATTCTGTCTTTATTTCCTCTATTTGATTATCTACAATATTCTTCATCAAATCGAGGTAACCGGTAATTCGTTTAGCTCTATAATCTTCTTCTTTATCGGTAATAGGCGAATAATTGTGTCCGTATTCATTTGAGTAATGCGAACGCATGTCTTCTATCAGTTCATCATTACTTAATGAAACTACAGAGGAAATACCATACTGGGCAACCTTTACGGGGCTGTCAATACTAAATGATAAACCAAGAACGGGAATGTGGAAATTGTGCATGTGGCAGTTTTATCTAAGACTGCGAAAGTGCCTATATCGATTGGGACGATATATGACTTAGGTCATGTAAAACACAAGGTGGGAGAGTAGGTATTATTTTAACTTCACTATGCTGCAAGTTTTAACAAGGTCAAGCGGGGTAAATTAACTCATATCAAGCGGATACTATGTGTAGGGATAAAAATAGATTTATAGAATTAAAAAAGGCTGCCCTTTTGAGCAGCCTTTGATTTGTAAATTCCAAATTTCCCTATTTACAAAATTGTAATCTTCACTGATTTAGACTTACCATTACCCTGTATGCGCAGGTAGTAAATACCTGGGACAAGGCCTTCAATGTTCAGTTCAGTTTCTACATGACCACCTACTCGGCCAAGATCCTTTCTATATACTATTTGACCAAGCGTGTTTGTCAAAGCTAGTTGTACATCCTGTCCACCTACTAAATCAAGGTTTACATTAAATTTTCCGCTATTTGGATTTGGGTATACTTCAACTTTTCCTGCCAATTCAAGCTCATTTAAGCTCACATCGGTGAATATATTTTGGAGAATACTATCTGTAGTACCACATACGGTATCAGTTACTACCAATGTAACGGTGTAATTTCCACCAGCGGTGTAGGTGTGTGTAGGCATATCTCCATTTCCAGTGTTTCCGTCACCATAATTCCAGGCAAATACTTGTCCTAGTGAAGCAGTGGCATCAAAATCGACAACACCACCAGCATTTACTATGGAAGTAAAACTAGCTACTGCCGTATCATTATTTACGCCCATAGTAAGTGAGATACGCTTATTGCCACATACATCAAGACTCTCCCAGTGTAGGGTAAGAGCAATAGAGCTTGCACTGGTGGCAGTTACCATGTTGTTTCCAAAATAAGCACCACCTACACCTGCTATGTATTCAAAATCATTAGTGGTTTTGTACACAGAGTCGATAGTGGCTCCAGCCAAACTTTGAGCTTCGTACTTTCCTGTTTTACTAGCCAGGTAAATAGAAATGGTATCACCAGCAGTAAAGGTTACAGGCGTAGCGAAGTCGAATCTATAAGGTGTAAAGTTTGACGATGTGGCCTGCTCTAGCGAGTCAATTAGTGTCCAGCTAGAGCGCGTGGTTTCATGGCCTTTGTAATCACCCATTCTGTAAAATGCCTTTAGCGATTTGGCACCCGTTAAATGAGAAATCCAAGTGTATCCTGAGAATACAAAGTCATTTTTAACGTAGACTTTAAACATTGTTCCATAAAGAGAGCCGGCTGTTCCTGTTTGAACTACAAGGGAGTTTGATTGAGAACGGTCCAAATACAATGTTTGACCAGGAAGCGCACCCACAGTATCTCCAGTGGCAATAGGCGTAACATCCTGCGCATTGGCATACCAATTATGACTGATGCCAGTTTGAGCAATGGCTACAAAGATGCCGTTCGTATCATTAGCACAAAGTGTATCTACAGGCATATGCAAGGGTACAGCAGAAATCAATTCTAGGCCCATTTCTGATAAAGTATCGTTTGTGATGTCTTGATCCCCTACTAAACTAGTGTACGCATCTACATTTATCACACCTCCCGTATAAGCATTCAGCGTACCTACTACTATAGTGGCCGAAGATCCCGGAGCGATTGTACCCGTATACGTGTTTGTAATACTTGAAGTAATAGCACCTGAGATATTGGCTCCTACCTGTAAGTTGGTAATGGCATTTAGGCCATTGTTTTTCACTTTTATCTCAACTACAAGGTTTGAGTCGCCACAAGCCATACTAAAAGGAGAATTAATACTTGTAAGCTCCGCATCATTTTGAATAATGGTAGTAAAAGTTAGCGGGCCTATCCATGTGGTAGAATCGCACATATCCGAAAGGTAAAGGTCGTAGGTCACATTGGGACTTAAACCTGATACACGGGTAGGACTAGATGAACCATATACATAGGTACCTGTGCCTGAGGCTTGGCGAAATCCTGTTGGTCCGTATTCCATTTTGAAAGAAGAACTATTGCTTGGTGAAGTCCAACTAATGTCTGCAAAAGTGGTAAATACACTATCCAAAGTGAGCCCTGTGGGAGTAAGACAAGTAGGTAATTCGTCAATAGTAACATTGTCAATGGCGATGTCACCCGCGTAAGATGTTCCTCTTTTACCTACAAAGCTAATTGTGGCAGGCTGAGATTTGTAGGCACTAATATTAATATGATCCGTAATCCAAGCAGAGGTATCTGCAGGCTGGTGCTGTCCGCTTATGCTCCAGATGGTGTCGGTTTGAGTTCCATTATCAATCAATACATACAATTCATTAATGTTGGATCCATGCATGTGATAATCAAAACTTAAAGCCGGAGTGGTTAATCCAGAAATATTAACCCTCGGCATTTGTAATGTTGCCAATGCCCCATTAGTTCCAGAAGAAGCTTCTGTGTACATATATTTTCCTGTACCACCCGAACCGGCAGAAGGACCTGTGCTAGAGCTAGTAGTACCACCTGAGTTGGTTTGCCACCTGTAGGCACTCGAGGTCTCTGGGGTGCGCATCCAGCATCTATCTATAGCGTTGGTAGAGGATGTACCCACAAACCAATCGGCTCCTTCAAAATCTTCAACAAATGGAGCTACAATGGTTGCACATTCGGTACAAACTGAAATGGGACCATACCATGGGCTATTGTTAGATGTGCAATTGCCACGGATATAAAACTCGTAGCAAGAATCTGGTAATAGGCCTGTAATAGTATCCGCAGGACTTGTTAATCCATAAACAGTTGTTCCAAATCCTGTCAAGAAGCCTACAGGACCATATTCAATTTCGAAAGTGTTGCCATCGCCAGGAGTCCAACTTATCACAACACTTGTATCCCGTACGTCAGTAAATACACCTGAGCTTGGAGCTGCACATGCCGGCTGCACTTCAATATTAAGGTTGTCAATGGCCATATACACATAATTGGCATTATGTGCATGTTGTAGCACCACATGTTTGTGATTGGCCGGGATACCATTAAGCAATACTGTATACTCAGTCCATATATCTGTAGTAGTAGCTATGGTGTCGAGCGCTGTAAAAGATGCTGTGTCGTTAATATCTAGCATGGTACCTACGTAAAACTCCGGAGTGCCAGTACTACCCGTGTAGGTATCACTCGCTTGAAATCTCAGCTGTAGTGTATTGGTAGTTAAGTCAGTTATTTCAGGTCTTATTAAGAAACTTGCAGTTGAGATAGAGTTATAATATCTGTAATAGATATTACCAGAATAGGGTTGAAGTGAAGCGGAAGCAGCAGGGTCATAGGCTCTTGCATAGGCACTGGTAGACCCGTAAGCTTGGAAAGTCCAACAATAATCGGTTTCGTTGTTGGCAAGATAGTCCCAATCTGTAAAGTAGGTATTGGTAAAGGCACACACGGTACGGGCTGTAAATGGTCCTACCCATGAAGAAACACCTTTAGAGGAATCCGTACAATCGTTTCTGATGTAAAAATCGTAGCTAGTGCCAGATGAAAGCCCCGTAAAAACATGGCCACTACCTGTAATAGTACCCGTAGTACCTGTACCTTGGCTAAAGCCCGTGGGGCCGTATTCATAACCGAATTTAGTACCACCAGACAAAAAGTTAATTCTAACTGAAGTTGTGGTAATACTATCCAGTGAAACCACCGTTGGTTTTGGGCAAGGAGGTGCTTCTTGTATTACTATAGAATCGATTGCCATATCTGAACTGAAACCAGGACCTCTCACACCATGAAATACAAAATGGGTAGTATCATTGGTGTACATCGATAAATCTACAAGAGCCTCTACCCACGCATTACCTTGATCGCCAGATAAAGACATTATGGTGTCATATGCAGTACCATTCCAAGCCCACACTTCAAGTGTTCCCATATCGCTTCCATACATGTGGTAACCAAAAGAAAGTTGTGGTACAGTAAGCGAACTTAAATCATAGTTTGGTGTAGTAAAGTTGGCTTTGTCACCTGTTGAGCCCGAAGAGCCTTCAGTGAAAACAAAATTAGACCCTCCGTAGGCACTTGAAGGCCCTGTATTAGAACTTGTGGTAGATCCGGAGCGTGTACCCCATAAATAAACGCTACCGGTAGAAGGTGTACCTGACCAACAAGGATCTATAGCAAACCCAGAATTTGCTGAACCTGATCCTGAAACCCAATTTGGACCTTCAAAAGATTCATAATAGGGATAAGTATTTATCAACCCGCAACCTGTGGTGAAAGAAAACGTGCTCCAAGTGCTCGAATCCGTAGCTGAGCACACCTCCAGGATGTAAACATCATAAGTGGTTTGTGGTAAAAGGCCTGTTAGTGAAACAGTATCATTGGTGGGGGTAAGTTTGGTTCCTGAGCCTAAAGTAAAACCAGAAGTGCCATACTGCACTTTTACGGTAGAACCTGTATTGCTTTGTGTGAAGTACACATCTGCAGAAGTGCCAAGTATGTTGGTAGCTCCAAGCCCGGTAGGAGCTAAGCATGAAGGCGGTACGCAAGGGCTTAGTTTTCCAGTTACCCAGTTAGAGGTAGTTCCTGTAAGAGCAAATCCCTGCAATGTTCCATCATTGTTTAATCCTGAATCATCAGTTGAGGTAGTAACGGTGGTGTTGGTACCACCAGCAGTGCCTGAGTTAAATCTGTGGTAAGCCACAAGACCTGATTGTGGAGTACAAAACTCAGTTGCTGTATCAAGGTTTATTTGAGTAAGAGAACGAGCTACGTCCCATACTCTTACTTCTTCTATCTTTCCTACAAAAGGAATGCTACCACCCGAAACTCTTTGTCCAATTCTGAAAGTGTTCCCTCCGTTAGGGGTGTTTACACCAGACAAATTTCCTGTAGCAACCTGTACGCCATTCACATACGAATAGCCTGTTCCATTATCTAATACAAATGCTACATGCACCCATTGTCCGATGGGCACAACATTGTTAGGTGAAGAAAGGTTGCCATTGGTTCCACCAGAAATAAACGATAATTGATTATTAGGACTTACAAAAAAAGAGTTTCTGGAGCCGGAAGAACTTGTACCATAATCTAATATACAGGCGTTAGATGTAGGGCTGGCGCTGAGATAAATCCAGGCTTCAAAAGTCCTATCAGCCGATCCCAATACACCCGGGAAATTTGTAGTAACATGGTCATTTACTCCATCAAAATCAAGCGCATTTTGGCTGTAAGCATTAGTTGCTAAACTCACCGTAAATAACAGTAGAGCAAAATTTCGGATGAGTAGTAATTTGTTTTTCATAAAAGAGGGTTTATGTTGAATTAACTCGGATACACTATTGAAATGGTAGTAATGTTATTACCAATGTAGCCGTGAATTATTTTTTAACTACCAAATTTACAGCTTGGTTCTGTACAAAATTCACCGTCTAAGGTGTTTACCCTAGGTATTTACAGCTTATGCCTTACCCAGTAAAATCTGTATGTTTTTAGAAATGAATTCAATAAAAAAAGGACTGCCATTTCTGACAATCCTTTTCTCCGTTTACCCAAAATTAAAATTGAGAAGTTTAGTTTTCTACCACTACTCTTTTGGTGGTGGCTCCATTGGCAGTACGTACTTCTATAAGATATATGCCGGCCGGCTGATCCATAAGATTAAGCTCTTCGGTATGCTTACCCGAAAGTGTACCCAATTCGCGCAGGTATATTTCCTGACCTATCACAGTATATACTTTAATAGAAACTTGTTCAGCACTTATCAGTTCAATTTGAACTTTTAGTTTTCCGCTACTAGGATTAGGGAATACTTCTATCGATTGGTTCATAGTGTACTCTTCAACAGAAATGTTTTTAACTAAAACTGTGTCTCCAAAAGTGGCGGTGTCACAAGGTCCTTCTACATCTACCGTTACGTAGTATTTGCCGTTTGCAGCATACTGATGCGATGGCATTACACCAGTTCCGGCTGCCGATCCATCCCCAAAGTTCCAGGTGTAAGAAATACCATTTACGGAGCTTGAAGCATCAAAATCTACAGTGGCATTACTCAAGGTAGTAGCACTTTGCACCCATGTAAAGGCAGCTGTGCTAAATCCTGCCAAAGTGGTATCTGTAACTTTTACCGGAGTAGAGAATCCAGCAATTGTACAGCTATCTACAATGTAAAAATCGTATCTCGTATTGGCTAATAGTCCACTGATTACCTGTGGGCTGCTGCTACTAGGCACCGGAGTTCCACTTCCGTAGGTAAATCCGGCTGGGCCATATTCGATGTACGAATCAGTGGTGTTTATATCCGAAGTCCAGGTAATGGTAGCTTCGGTGCAAGTTGTACTTGTAGTTATAGCTGTTGGGCCAGGGCAACCGGTTACAAACGAGTAAATAGTAACGGTGTCAGTAAAGGTTCCACAAGCGTTAGTGTAAGAGGCTACATAGAAGAAGATACCAGGTGTGCTTTCGCCAATTCTAATTTCGGGAACGGTATCTACCTGTACTAATGTACCACCAACTACTTTGGACCATGTAAATCCTGAATAGGCAACAGCATTAGGTACGGTTACCATATTGTTTACAGTATTTGGGTCTTGGGTGCTTTTTATCCATCCGGCAGCCGAATTCATATCTGGTCCTTCTAACCTGATGCCCCAAGAGC
>JAUICR010000135.1 GCA_030427785.1 Bacteroidia bacterium
AGGCCCAGAAAGAATCCACAATGGGTTCTTCCAACATTTCCAATATTCAAAATACTAGTGATAAAACGCTGATTGTTGCCTCCACTGGTGGCTCTGCTGCAGGTAGTGAGCTTTTAGCTACAGAGGGTAGTGCAGCAAGCACCGTAGGTATAGGTAAAAACACCATAAGTCATGTGTCGGTTATAGAGTTGGACGGACTTAGCACCGTGCTTGCTGATGAGGTAGCTGTGAAACCCTATCTCACCCCTACCCCCATCGTAAAAGCTAAGCCTTCGGCTTATGTAAGTCCGTTGAGTGAACGAAGCCTTTGGGAGTTCTCCATCAAGGCCTACCCTAATTTTACGTTCAGAAAGTTTAAAGTAGATGAAGACAAACTGAATCTATTGCACCGAGATTTTATAGATCAGGTGGAAGTGGCTGAGAGTGGCGGTTTTACTTTTAATATTGGTCTTGAGGTAAGCCGAAAAGTTGCAGATGCTACCTATATTAATAGTGGAATAGAGTATATAAGTTATAAGACAGATGCAAACTTTGATTTCACCAATTTTAGAACCGCTATAATTGATGAAAACACTCAAACCATATCGAGTTACCGCCTAAAGGCAGATCCTGAGCAAATTGTAATTAATGATGTAAATAGCTACAACTATATCAATATACCTTTGAGTATAGCCTATAGGCCTTGGGCATCTAAGCACGTGCGCCTAAATATTGAAACCGGTATTAGCTACATGCGCTTTTTATCGGCCAAAGGAAATTCTATAGATTATAAAACTTTAGAAATAATTGATCTAGCCAACAGAGATTACCGAAAAAGTATGGGTTCTGTAAGTTTTAGGGTAGGAGCTACGTATTATATATCCTCCCAATTCAACCTGGGTTTTGAGCCTACCTTTATGTATTTCACCAATACTATATATACAGAAGAGTACCCATTCGAAATAATTCCTTATTCCGTGGGTCTCAACTTAAAACTACAGGTAAAACTTAACTAGTATACCTTATTCCTTTGCTAGGTGGGTTTGTGTCCTCGATCTTTTACTTCATCATGACCTACTGGGCCGGGCTCTACAGTTGCTACAGAAAAATAGGTTTGCCCGGCTATTTCTATAGTTCTGGTTTGGTCAAGGGCGTTGTCGTCCATGGCATTAAGAATTTCTAGAAGTTGTCTCCAAGTCTGTGTTTCCATTGTATGTTATTTTTGGTTCGAGTGCTAATCGTAGTATTTAGATTAGTGCCACAAGATATAAACCAAGGCTAAACAATGAAAACAAAAGTGTAACGGTGATATTAACTCACGCTGCTAAGCAGTCTACCTGCCTTTTGCAATGTTTCTTCGCCCTTGGCAAAGCAAAATCTAAGAACTTTATTCTCTTGAGGAATATGGTAGAAAACGCTAATAGGAATTGCCGCTACACCATGTTGAATGGTGAGCTCCTCTGCAAAATCAACCTCATGCTTTTGACTTATTGCAGAATAGTCAAGCAATTGAAAATAAGTGCCCTGTGAGGCCAATGGTTTAAATCCACTTTGAGCTATAGATTCTAAAAAGACGTTTCGCTTATGCTCATATCCTTTGGCAATATCCAAGTGAGCTTCATTAGAGATATACTCGGCAATGGCATATTGCATAGGCGTATTTACACTGAATACTTGGTATTGATGTATTTTTCTGAATTCGGACATGAGAAGCTCAGGAGCTGCACAATACCCAAGCTTCCAGCCGGTGGCATGTAGTGTTTTTCCAAATGAGCCAACTTTAAAACTACGGGAAGCGAGATTCGGAAAACTGGATACACTATGATGAGAATTTTCATCAAACACAATTTGCTCGTACACTTCATCCGCTAGTATGAGGATGTCAGAGCCTTGCAATAAATCCTGAAGCTGCTGTAAATCGTTTTTAGAAATAACCGTGCCCGATGGATTGTGCGGTGTATTAAGTATTACCATTCGCGTACGATGGTTCAGCTGCACTTTAAAGGCATCCCAGTTTATACTATAGTCAGGGTGTTTTAGTTGCACGTATATAGGCGTTCCGCCATTGAGCTCTACAAGAGGTGCATAGCAATCATAAGCAGGGGTAAATATGATTACTTCATCGCCTTCGCGTATGGTTGAACTAATAGCGGTAGCAATTGCCTGAGTGGCTCCGTGGGTAATGGTAATTTCCGTTTTTGGGTCGTACCTATAGGAGCTTTGCCTAAAAATGAAATCGCTTACAATTTCTCTTAGCTCCAAAATGCCGGGCATAGGGGCGTATTGGTTGTAGCCAAGCTTCATGTATTTATCCACCAAATTGACCAATACTGGGTCTACAGGAAAATCAGGGAACCCCTGGGATAGATTAATAGCTCTGTGCTCATTTGCCAAAGCCGACATCACTGAAAAGATGGATAAAGAAGTGTAAGGAAGTTTGCTCTTAAGATTGGTAAGCATAGATGGTAGTAAATGTTTTCAGGCCTTTGGCGAGGGTGTGAATAATTGCAGGGTAGCAATTATAGCCCTCTTTAGGCGTGCTGCAAAAATACAATCAAATAAGGCTGGTAAACATTCGTAATTTCACCGAAATTTTTTTGGATGATTAATTACCTGTCGGTAGAAAATATTTCGAAGAGCTTTGGAGCTCGTACACTTTTTAAAGACCTCTCTTTTGGTATAGCTCAAGGGCAAAAAGTGGCCTTAGTAGCGCAAAATGGAACAGGTAAAACTTCTATCATGGAAATGCTTGCTGGCAACGAAAAGCCCGATTCTGGCCTGGTTACCTATCGAAAAGGAATTAATGTGGGCTACCTTACCCAAGACCCAGAGATAGATACATCCCTGAGTATTTTGGATAATGTACTCTCTATTGATAATCCTATTGCACATGTTATTAAGCAATATGAAATGGCGGTAGAAGCGCCCGAAAATGTGGATGCTTTTCAAAAAGCTTTTGACTTAATGGACCAGCATAATGCATGGGATTTTGAGGCGCAGGTAAAGCAGGTGCTTGGTAAGCTGGGCCTGCATGATGTAAACCGCACGGCTGATAACTTATCTGGTGGTCAGCGAAAACGCATTGCTCTTGCCAGAACATTAATCTCAAAACCCGACATCCTCATTTTTGATGAGCCAACCAACCACCTTGACGTGGAAATGATTGAATGGCTGGAAGAATATCTTTCGCAGCCCAGCATTACCCTGTTTATGGTGACACACGACCGTTATTTTTTGGAGCGTATTTGTGATCAAATTTTTGAGTTGGAAAATGAAACGCTATATAGTCATCCGGGCAATTATTCCAACTTTTTAGAGCGTAAAGCCGAGCGCGAAGAAATAGAAGGTGTGAATGTGGGCAAGGCAAAAAACCTTTTGAAAAAGGAATTGGAATGGATGCGTAGGCAGCCCAAGGCCCGAGGTACTAAATCTAAGGCTCGGATTGATTCTTTTTATGAATTGAAAAAAGATGCCAACAAAGATTTGAGCAAAGGTCAGCTGGATATGGAAGTGCAGATGACAAGGCTGGGGAGTAAAATTCTTGAGCTACATAGAATCAAGAAAAGCTATGGTGACCTAAAGATATTAGATGGTTTTGATTACACCTTTAAGCGTGGCGAGCGCATAGGAATAGTAGGTCCTAATGGTGTTGGAAAAACTACCCTTCTTAAAATTTTGACAGGAAGTGAGGAGATAGATGGTGGCAAAGTAATTACGGGCGAAACCGTAAAATTCGGGTTTTATACCCAATCAGGTATTAATCTGGATGGAGATAAGCGTGTAATAGAAGTGGTAAAGGAGATTGCAGATTTTATTCCTATAGGTAAGAAGGGTAGAAATGTAACCGCCTCACAAATGCTCGATCGCTTCTTGTTTGAAGGAGATAAGCAATACACTTTTGTGTCTAAATTAAGTGGTGGCGAAAAGCGCAGACTTTATCTGCTCACTATTTTAATGGACAATCCGAATTTCCTGATTTTGGATGAACCTACCAATGACTTGGATATTCTCACATTAAATGTGCTGGAGGAATTTCTGCTGGAATTTCAGGGTTGCCTAATAGTGGTAACGCACGATCGTTACTTTATGGATAAGCTTACCGACCATCTTTTTGTGTTTAGAGGAAATGGCGAGATCAAAGACTTTAATGGCAACTATCGTGAATATAAGGCCTGGGAAGAAGACAGATTGGCCACCGAAAAACTTAGAGAAAAGGGAATAGGAAAGGTGGCCAAGGCAGCTCCTAAAAAGGATACCGGTAAATTAACTTATGGTGAGCGACTGGAGCTAGATGGCCTGGGAGCCGAGCTTGAAAAGCTGGAAGCTCGTAAGGCGGAAATTGCGAAGGAATTTGAAAATGCTAGTGTAGATGCCGAGAAACTGGAAGAACTCTCGCGCGAAATGAAAGCACTGCAAAAGGAGCTGGATGAAAAAGAAATGCGCTGGCTGGAGCTTAGTGAGAAAGAAGGGTAGTTTTACAGATATTTCTTTAAGAATATTTTGCCAATTCATTTTTTTTTGATTTACAAAGTTATTACCAATTTTCCAGGCCTGGATTGTAAAATAACTGCGGAAGCCGAAAAGCATATGAGTAGGTATTTCTTAATTTTTTTACGATGAAATCTATATTAAAAACAAGTTTATCAAAAATCACCTTGTTCATGATGACCTTCGTGTTATTAACAGTAATATCGTGTCAGAAGTCAGATCGTCTAAGTAATGTTTCTGAAACGAGTAATCCCGCTCTTATAAAAAAAGAGAAAACATTTTATTTATACTATGCTACATGGGACAAATTTGGACGAGCTAGTAGAGATTGTGATGGATGGGGGCTGTGTAACTTTTTAGACTGCGGATTTTGTTGCGTAGATCCACATGGGGTGATTGTCGATTGTAATATTGATTCTCCAATACCTAATTCAGGTGTGATTACAATTGATAGTGCATCTAATGTCGGAATAATGGTTTTTGAATTGGATCCAAATGATACAGAACATAACTTGGCAATTCTAGACCAAGATACTTTATTCGTGGATCAGGATATATCTTCAGACTATTCAGGTGTCACAATTACTATTGAAGCCGGTCAGTATTTGTTCGATACAGGTATTGGCCAAGATGGTGGATATACCTTAAATGTATCCAGGGCTGACTAGACCAACAGGCATTCAAGTATATAAAATTTTGGTGGATAATTCCTTGCTCTAAACCCAATGAAGATGGAAATCTATTAGACTTATTTACAATGAACGAAACTGCATATAAACCTATTTAAAAGCAATGAATAAGTTTCCAATTTTTTTTCTTTTAGTCATTGGGCTTAGTTTTATCATTGCTTCTTGCCGTATTGATGGAACTTTGCTGGGCATGTATAGTTACTCTGATAAAACAGCTAAAGAACATCCAGGGTTTATACAAAGGCCCGATATGCCGATGTGCAAAATCAATGGTGAGGATACCAGTGTGGTATATGCTGTTAACGGAAAAGAAGTCAAAAACTGCATTACTAATTTTGACAATTCATTAGTCTATATATGGCGAGCACGTTGCCATAGCAGTATTTGTATTTCGCCAGCTTATTTACAAAGAATGTGTGATGAAAAAGGGATAGAGCTTTTTGTAGTAGCTGAATATTACGACTATCCATTTATGACATTAGATTACTCTTTAAAGCGACCAATTTTTGGAGTTGATTGCGATTATTACCGTACGGATAGAACCAAAAAATACATGAAAAAGTTTCTTTCTGATTTGTTTGAACCAAATGATGACCAATTGAAAAATTATTTTTTCCTGTTTAAAGAAGGTAAAATGATAAATTCTGGCAAGAGCGTAGAAGAGACTTTAGAGCCGTGACCTTCTTCTAAATTGCATTATTAACTTTTGACCATTCTTGTCTAAGGTCAATCTTTCCTCCTGACTTCTTACCTTGCCATCCTAATGCAAATAAAAGGATGGAAAGCCTAATTGAGCTGAAACAAATTGTCCGCAACTTCCCCTTAGGCAATCAAGTGGTAAAGGTGCTGAAGAGCATTGATCTCAAAATAGACAGGAATGAATACGTAGCATTAATGGGGCCTTCGGGTAGTGGCAAGTCTACACTGATGAATATATTGGGATGCCTGGATACGCCAACTTCGGGTGAGTATCATCTCAATCATCAGAATGTAAGTAAGCTAAGCGATAATCAGCTGGCCGAAATCAGAAACAAGGAAATCGGTTTCGTTTTTCAAACCTTCAATTTGCTACCTCGTAGTACCGCCTTAGAAAATGTAATGCTACCGCTGGTGTATGCGGGTATGAGTACCAAAGACAGAAAGGAGCGAGCAGAAGAGGTGCTTACTCAGGTAGGTTTGGCAGACAGGATGGATCATAGACCTAATCAGTTATCAGGAGGACAAAGGCAGAGAGTAGCTGTGGCCAGAGCCTTAGTAAATAAGCCTTCTATCATTTTGGCCGATGAGCCAACAGGTAATTTGGATAGCAAAACTTCGGTAGAGATTATGGCTTTGTTTCAGGAAATTCAATCGAATGGAAATACGGTAATTTTGGTAACACATGAAGAAGAAATAGCAGACCATGCCAAGCGAGTAATTCGTTTGCGAGATGGCGAAATAGAATCAGACAATACTAAGAAATGAACATAGATTTAACAGGAAAAAGAGCGCTGGTATGCGGTAGCTCAGATGGAATAGGAAAAGCTGCGGCTATAGAATTAGCAAGCTTGGGAGCTAATGTGGTGCTGCTGGCACGGAATGCGGAAAAGCTTCAAAAAGTGTTGGGAGAACTGGATACTAATAAAGGACAAAGTCACAGCTATCTAGTGGCCGATTTTGATAATCCAGAAGCTGTTGGCCAAACGGTAAGTGATTATATAGCCAAAGGCAATTTGATAAATATTTTGGTAAACAATACTGGGGGGCCGCCTGCTGGTCCTGCACACAAAGCGCCATTGGACGAATATATCACCGCTTTCAGAAGACACCTCTTGTGTAATCAGGTTTTGGCGCAAGCCACTATCGAAGGAATGAAAACTTCGGGCTTTGGTCGTATTGTAAATGTAATTAGCACCTCGGTAAAAGCACCTTTGCCAAATCTTGGTGTAAGCAATACAGTGCGTGGTGCTGTGGGCAATTGGAGTAAAACCTTAGCTAACGAATTAGGGACTTTTGGCATTACTGTAAATAACGTACTACCAGGGGCTACGGAAACCGGAAGGTTGAGTTCTATTATTGAAAATAAAGCCAGTAAAACAGGTATCAGCATTCAGGATGCTTCTGATAAAATGACGGCACAGGTTCCTATGAATCGTTTTGCAAAACCAGAGGAAGTAGCCAATGCGATTGCATTTTTGGCAAGCCCGGCAGCTTCTTATATCAACGGGATTAACATCCCGGTAGATGGAGGTAGAACTCCAGTGCTGTAGTGGTTGAAGTTAGTTGATAAGGAATTGTCTCCCTGAGTAATTCTGACAATAGGAAGAATCGTATCGAAGGGTGATTGCGGATATGAAAATGAAAAACGAGACTGTAACGAGCTACAGATAGTTTACTGTCTCGCAAAAAAAAATAGAAGATGAAAAAGATTCAGAATTATATCAACGGCCAATTGGTGGCGCCATTGTCAGGGAAATACATAAATAATGTGGATCCATCAAGGGGAGAAGTGTATAGCCAAATTCCAAACTCTGATGCCGCGGATGTGCAGCAGGCAGTGGCAGCTGCTCAAAAGGCTTTTCCTATTTGGAGTGCCATGAGCACTAAAGAGCGGTCAGATATTTTGCTAAAAGTCTCACAGCTGATTGATGAAAAGTTGGACTTTTTGGCGCAAGCCGAAAGCTTGGATAATGGCAAGCCTTTGAGTTTAGCTACACATGTAGATATTCCCCGTGCCCGCGACAATTTTGCTTTTTTCGCAACGGCTATTCTACACGATGAAGCGCCTTTTCATGATATGGGCGGCAAAGGTTTCAATTATACTTTGCGTCAGCCTATTGGCGTGGTAGGCTGTATTTCTCCATGGAATTTGCCATTATATCTTTTCAGTTGGAAAATAGCTCCAGCTTTAGCAGCTGGAAATTGCGTGGTGGCCAAACCATCTGAGGTTACGCCTATGACGGCCTATTTGCTTTCAGAAATTTGCCAAGAGGCCGGAATGCCCGCTGGGGTTTTAAATATTCTGCACGGTCTGGGGCCATCAGTGGGGCAAGCCATTGTGGAACATCCACAAATCAAAGTGATCTCTTTTACCGGAGGAACTAAAACGGGTGAGCACTTGGCGCGTACCGCTGCTCCTATGTTTAAAAAGCTTTCGCTGGAATTAGGAGGTAAAAACCCAAACCTGATTTTCGCTGATTGTGATTTTGACAAAGCGGTGAAAACTTCGGTTACTTCTTCTTTTGCCAATCAAGGGCAAATTTGCCTTTGTGGAAGTAGAATTTTTGTGGAAAGGAGCATTTACGATAAGTTCAAAACGGCTTTTGTAGAAAGAGTAAAAAGCTTGAAGGTAGGCCCTCCAACAAATGCCGATAGCCGAATGGGAGCCGTGGTTAGTAAAGATCACATGGAAAAAGTGTTGGGCTACATAGAATTAGCCAAACAGGAAGGCGGAACCATTTTGCATGGAGGAGAACGCTTGTATATGGAAGGCGAATACGCCAATGGTTTTTACATTTCACCTACGGTGATTGAAGGTTTAAGTTATGATTGCAGAACCAATCAAGAAGAGATTTTTGGCCCTGTGGTTACTATCACTCCATTTGATACGGAGGAGGAAGCTTTGATGATGGCTAATTCTACACAGTACGGTTTGGCGGCTACTGTTTGGACGGAAAACCTGAACCGCGCGCATCGTGTGGCCAATAATTTGGAATCAGGGATTGTGTGGATCAACTGTTGGTTGGTGCGCGATTTACGCACTTTGTTTGGCGGAATGAAAAATAGTGGTGTGGGAAGAGAAGGTGGTTATGAAGCCTTGCACTTTTTTACGGAAGCTAAAAATGTGTGTTTGAGTTATTGATTAGCTTTATCAATTCCCAAATTCATTTTTATGAAAAGCCTCACTACAATTGGAATACTATTTCTCTTCGTTTTACATTTAGAGGCTCAAATTTATTTTCCACCTAAAACAGGCACAACTTGGGATACCGTCTCAGCTACTCAGCTGGGTTGGTGCGCTTCTGAAAAAGATACACTTATCGAATACTTAGATCAAACCAATACCCATAGCTTTTTGGTTTTGCACAAAGGCAAGATTGTAATGGAGGAGTATTTCAATGGTTTTCATAAGGACAGTGCCTGGTATTGGGCTTCTTCTGGAAAAAGTCTAACTGCCTTTTTGGTGGGAATGGCTCAGGAGCAAAATCTACTTTCTATTACTGATAAAACGAGCGATTATCTCGGAAATGGATGGACTGTAGCTCCACAAGCAAAGGAGGATTTAATTACCATAAAGCATCAGTTGAGCATGACTACGGGTTTGGATTATCAAACTACTAATCAAGATTGTCTGATAGATACTTGCCTAAAGTATAAGGCCGATGCAGGCCAGGAATGGTATTATTACAATGCCCCTTATAGGTTGCTACAAGATGTAGTAGCC
>JAUICR010000344.1 GCA_030427785.1 Bacteroidia bacterium
CTGATTTGAATCAGCTAAAAGAAGCCTTGAAAAAAATAAGTGATGTTGACACTATTAAACCTGCTGGCTCCAAATTCCTTATTACCCTAAGCGGAACAGCTAATGCTGAAAGCATCAATAGAGAGCTGACGAATCTTGGAGTTTATCCCAATCATTTAGTGGCCCATCATTCATCGCTCGAAACTCAATTCTTGAACCTCCTAAAGTCTTAATATGAAGCTCATTTATATCGAATGGTTAAAACTCAAAAACCATCGTTTCTTTTGGATTGGCATGTCACTTTATTTGATCTGCATGGTGCTTGTTACGGTGGTGGCAGGTTATTTCAAACCATTTAACCAAGGAGGTGAGGAAGGAATGATTGTATTTTCTACCCTAGGGGATGCCGGCTTATACAAACTGCCCTATATATGGCAACATCTTACCTACCTAGGTGCATTCATCATCAAGTTTATTCCCGCTATTTTACTCATATTCTTTATTACCAGTGAGTATACGAATAAAACGATGCGACAGAATGTAATAGACGGGCTTAGCAAATTTGAGTTTTTCAGCTCAAAGATGCTTACTGCATTATTAATGTGTATAGTGAGCCTTACGGCCATCACGATAATAACAGCAATTCTGGCACTACTAAATAATGAAAGCTTTACTGTGGCCGAATTTTTTGAAGGTAGCTCCTATCTTATAGCCTACTTCTTCGAGATTTTATTTACCTGCATATTCGCTTCGTTTTTGGCTTTTCTATTTCGCAAAAGCGCCATTGCTATAGTGGTGCTAATGATTTATTACTTTTTCATAGAACCCATTATTGGCTTTGCCCTGGGCGAACCACTTAAATATTTTCTGCCTACAGCCGCTAGCAGAGAACTCAATGTGCAACCCTTTACTCGACTTATGGGAGTAGATGCCGCATTAAGTTTAAAAAGCCCCGATTCAGTTTCTACCAAGTACTTGTTGATGACATTCTTTTATAGCCTGCTTTTTGCAGTGGGAGGCTTACTAATTTTGAAAAAAAGAGATTTGTGATTGAAAATCAACTACCACAGGAAACTTGGCGCGAACGCTGGCATCGGATAATCTTTGGTTCAGACACCCCGGCAGGTAAGTTATTAGACCTTATTCTACTAGTGCTCATTATTGCCAGCCTTATTGCCATCATGCTGGAAAGTGTGCCTTCGCTGCTTGAGCATCACCATCAATTCTTTAGAGATGCTGAATGGTTTTTTACCATCATATTTACCATTGAGTATGTGGTAAGATTAATGGTAACCCCTAGCAAAAGGAAGTATATATTCAGCTTTTATGGCATCATAGATCTTATTTCTATTCTCCCTACCTATTTGGCCCTGGTGCTCGTTGGCGCTCAGTACTTTATGGTGTTAAGAACCTTTAGGTTGCTCCGCGTATTTAGAGTTTTAAAAATGGTTCGCTTTTTAGGAGAGGCCCGAACTTTGGGTCAGGCCATACGCGCTAGCCGGATAAAAATTACCGTGTTTTTGATTTTTGTAATGTGTATCGTATTCGTAATGGGTACTATCATGTATTTAATTGAGGGACCTGACAACGGCTTTAGCAGTATTCCCGCCAGTATCTATTGGTGTATTGTAACACTTACCACTGTGGGATATGGTGATATAGCCCCGGTAACTACATGGGGGCAAATCATTGCTTCTATGATTATGATTACGGGCTACGGAATAATTGCCGTGCCTACGGGCATAGTTACCAACGAGTTTGCTCGGGCACAATACAAACTCACAGCACCAAAGCCTGCAAAATGCACTAATTGTGGAACAGACAACCACGCCCAGGACGCTTTATTTTGTAAAAATTGCGGAAATAAGCTGTGAGCAAAACTGCCCTATTTATAGCCGGCCCCACTGCCGTAGGAAAAACAGAGGTTGCCATTCAACTGGCCGAATGGCTACAGACAGAAAT
>JAUICR010000136.1 GCA_030427785.1 Bacteroidia bacterium
CGCGGGTAGTACTCCTCAAAGAATCTATAGTAGTTTTTAATTTTGAAGCTCTTTCTCTTTTAGCTGTAGTAAGCGAATCGAGTTTTCGTTGCAATCTTTCTTTGGCGCGTACATCGCTTTTTTCAAGATCATTTATTTGCACAATAAGTGCCTGCTGCGCCAGGCTATCTGCAAACTTTACCGAATCGGCAGCGGCCAGCACTCTGCTACTTTGCGATTGGTTGAATAATAGAAGCGAATCGTTCTGCAGCGGTTGAGGTTCGTCCTGCGCAGTAAGACCAAAGGATACAATGGTGGTAAAGACTAAAAGGAGTTTTTTCATACTGTACAAGGCATTTTCGAATTCACATATTTAATTGGTGCTACTCTCTTTTTCACTTTACATCGTCACTTTTTGGTTGTAAAAATCCGCTAGTTCCAATATCCGAACTTTTAAAGTGAATATCTCTTTGAGGAAATGGAATTTCAATGCCTTCTTCTCTAAATCTTTTGAATACTTCAAACCGTATTTCACTCATAGTATGTTCTATTCTAAAAGCTTCTTTGCTGTAAAACAACATTTTGAAATTAAGAGCACTATCGCCAAAGCCAACAAAGCGCACTGAGGGTTTGCGGTTTCCTGCCTGAATTATTTCATCATGGCTATGCATCACCTCTAGCAAGGCGTCACGCACTTTCTCCGGGTCACTTTTGTACGACACCCCAATCTCTATACTGAACCGTGTTAACTGATTTTGATGGCTCCAATTCACCACGTTTTCATTAATAAACTTATGATTGGGCACAATTACCATAATATCATCCCGGGTTCGCACCTTAGAGGATCGTAAATTTATTTCGCGTACTTGGCATACCATACCATCTACCTCCAGTATATCGCCCACACTTATGCTTCCTTCAAACAGTAGAAACATACCACTTACTATATCATTAAATATCTGCTGAATACCCAGCCCCAAACCAACCAATAAAGCGGCAGAACCTGCAAGCAAAAGTGTAAGCTTAATACCCAATGCCTGGATACAGGATAAAATTGCCACCACCCAGACTATATATTTTATGATAAGGAAAATGCTGTGCTTTCGCCCAGTATCAAGGTGTGATTTGTCTTTTACCTTATAAAACGACCGCTTTACAATCTTTAGCCCCAGGTAAGTAAAGAGGATAATTCCGAGAACCACAACCAGGTTAAAAACCGTAAGGCGATAATCCTCTACTTCCAAAATTTTAAAATCTAAAACCTCTCTTGCTGTCATTCTTTGTTATAATTCTTAGGCCCTATAGGGTTTGCCAATAAGCGTCCTAAAATACTAATAATGCTGAATGCATAATAAAGCTCGCAAAGAAAGTGCTAACCAGTTTTCAGATATATCCATGAAGTACAGTTCCTTGTAAACTGTACTCCTGATGAAAGGGATTTATACAATACTGATATCAAAGATTTTTGATTCCTTTGGCCAAAAATCAGAAAGCACCCTCTACCATGAAAAAGCACCACTTGCTTTTGGTCATTCCCATTTTGCTGGGCCTGGCTTTTTATTCGGCCCTTGGCCGGGTAGGCTGGAGTCTTCCTATTCCTCAAATAGCCGCCATGCACGGCTTTTATATGGTATCAGGTCTGTTTGGCACCCTTATCAGTTTTGAGCGTACTTTAATTTTGAAAAATAAATTATGGTTATCCATTCCCTTGCTCAGCATTCTATCTGTAGTAGGGGTAGCCAGCAATTTACACACAGCGGGTTATGCTTTGCAGGGTTTGGCGGCACTGCTTCTATCAGGGCTATACTTTGTGCATTGGCGCAAGTACCAGGAAGTTTATTTTCTGGTATTAGTGCTCAGTGGCCTCGCTTGGATGACTTCAGCACTTGTACTGATGCTAGGCAATAGTTTTGCAGCGGCTAGCATCTGGCTCATTTTCTTTTTGCTGTACACTATTGTAGCCGAGCGCCTGGAGTTGAGTAAGTTTCTTGCCACTCCCGCTTGGGCAAAATCTCTTTTACTTGTAATTTTTATTTTGCTCCTGGCCGTACAGGCTGTGCCTTTCCACTGGGGTACCAATCATATTACCGGGGTGCTTATAGCAGCTACAGGTTTTTGGCTTTTGCAATTTGATATGGCCACAAAAAACCTCAATAAGACGGGTTTTTTCTTCTATACTGGTAGCACCCTGTATGTTGGTTTTATTTGGCTCATGGTGAGTGGTGTACTCATGGCCTTGCCGCTCAATAGCTTTTACCATTATGATGCGGTGCTGCACGCCTTTTTCATTGGCTTTGCCTTTTCAATGATTTATGCCCATGCACCTATAATTTTTCCAGCACTATTAAAAAAGCTACACAAACCTTTTCACAAAATACTGTATGTACCTGTGTGGGCCACGCATGCTCTGCTCCTGCTGCGCCTCTATGCCGACTATGCCGGCAATTGGCCACTTCGCAAATGGACGGGCCTCTTTCAAGTACTTTTTATGTTGATGTTTTTTGCATCTTTTGCAGTGCTCATGTTCAAGAAAAATAAAAAACCTGATGCTGAAAAGTAAAAGTTGGTCGTGGACAATTACCATCGCACTGGGTATAGTTGCAGCCATTATTGGGTTGGTCTTAAGGCTCTATTTTATGTGGCCCATGTCCTTTCATTTCAAACATTTGCTGCACGCCCACTCCCATGCCATGTTGCTAGGGTGGCTATTACCGGCCTTGGTATTACACATCTATCGCCAGTGGAATATTGAAATACCCACAGGCCATAAACGTATTTTTTACCTAATGGCGCTCATGGTAGTGGGGATGCTGTTCTCTTTTCCTTTTCAGGGATATGCAGCAGTATCCATTACCTTTTCTACCCTTCACTTATGGCTTAGCTATGTTTTACTTTTCAAAATAGCAGGGCTTAGTTCTAATAGAGGCTTACCAGGTAAATTGGTACAAACGGGTGTCGTATTGTTTTTCATTTCTTCTATTGGCCCCTACAGCTTAGGCCCATTGATGGCCAATGATATGCAAAACTCCCCGTGGTACGATCAGGCGATATTTTTCTACCTGCATTTTCTTTACAATGGCGCATTTTTCTTTTTCGTACTCGCGTGGCTTATCCAGAAATTCAACCTTGGCAAACGGCTCAAGCGCCCAACACTTTTCTACTTCTTAATGCTTTTTGGCACCCTGCTCACCTGGTTTCACAAGCTCGATTATTCCTTCGATTATTGGTGGATCAACACACTAGCTGGTATAGGTTCTGTATTTCAACTGATGGCAGGTATCATGTTGCTGCGCCTCATATTTGCAGAAAAGCCCAGCCGGCATTTTTCTATTATTCTAGCGATGCTCCTTCTCAAATGGCTTTTGCAGGTAATAGGGTCTTTCCCCAGCATTGCCCAAGAGGTGGTGAGTAATCGCTATGTGCTGGTTGCTTATTTACACTTTATATTTCTTGGCATTTTCACGCCACTTATTTGGGATGCCTTAAAAACTCATATTTCCGGCTTTAATAAACTCATGACCGCCTATTGGATTTTGTTTGTGCTTACCGAACTAGCCCTTATCCTGCCTTCGCTCAATCTTATTACAGGATTTACATTATGGCCACACATCACTTTTGTTCTGTACCTACTTTTTGTAATTATTTGGTGTGCCTTGGTTGTAAGTTACCTTAAACAAAAAAGCCTTAGTAGTACAGCTTAGCAAATCTGTAGAAATCTAAAGTAAAACGTTGTAAAAGTAAAAGACCGCCAGAATTGGCTAGCATGGATTTTTTATTACAAAATATTTTAAAGAGAATACAAGGACCCAATTGTAAGATTGGCTTATCACATTTATCCCCAAAAACCCTAATTCAACAAAAACTTATACGATATTGTTAGCCGTCAAAATTCTCAAATAACTTTTGACACTCTACTTAGCCATTTATCGAATTCCAAAAACAACAGCTCCATTGAAAAAAATACTAGTCATCCTTAGCCTTATGGCCAGTTCCTTATTGGGGCAGGAAAGTCCAAAGTTCCCACACCTACTTAGCCCTGCCCAACTGAAGGAAGATTTTACAATAAGCATCCAGTCGCTCGAAGAAATTCATCCGGCACTATATCAATACATTGATATAGAAAAACTCAAAAGAATTGAAGATTCCATTCTTCAAACCCAGTTTGCAGACAGCCTGAGCGCTGCAGATTTACATGTAGTACTGCGAAAGTATATTGCCTATATAGGCTGCGGTCATACGGTGGCCATGCCTTCTACCGATTGGTACAAGCACCAGCGTGCCCATGCGCAGTTCCTTCCTTTTGATGTTTTCCTTATTAATGACAAACTCTTTGTTCATCATTCTAATCCTGATGATACGGTGCTGACCAAGGGCGTAGAAATCATTTCCATAGATGGGGTAAGCAGTTCTCAGCTCATAGCAGAAATGAGGGCTATTATTTCGAGTGACGGACTGGGAAAACAGTTAGCCAATTACAAAATAGCAAAGGCATTTCGCACCTATTACCTGTTTTTATATGGCGATGCTGCGCAGTATCAAGTACAATATTTGGATAAACAACGGCAGCTAAAAACTGTTGAAATTGCATACTGCAACGTGCTCCAACCTGATGCACCGGCTGAAAAGAAGACTTTGTATAAAACCTTGGTTACCGGCAGCGATGCAACCTTCAGTATTTCCAAAAAGGATTCAACCCTTGGGATTTTAGACATTAATAGCTTCTCTAGAAAGGGCTATAAAAAGTTTTACCGAAAGATGTTCAAAGAAGCCTCAAAACGGTATATCCAGCATTTGGTAATAGACCTCAGGGCTAATGGCGGTGGCTATTTCCCCAATGGAAACCGACTGATGGCCTACTTTATGACAGGGCCTTATTCCATGAATTTTGAACGACCTGAAGGGAAAATTCAAAAAAGCAGCTATTACAAAATGCCCTTTTTTAGCAAGGCTACCAAGGCCGCCTTTAATCTTATGCCCGACAAGGATAAGAAAGATAGCAACCGCAATTACTCCCTTAACTACAAGCCCCGCAAAAAATACCAATGGCAACATAACACGTATGTGCTAACGGATGGCGGAACGTTTTCTATGGGTGGCTACGTAGCAACGCTAATGAAGGCTCACTGCAATGCTACCACCCTTGGCAGCGAAACTGGCGGTGGTGAAGAAGGATCGAATGCCATATTGATGTACAATCTTACTTTGCCCAATTCGCAGATAAGAGTCCATATTCCCTATTATCATTTGGCACATGGCGTGCTGCCTAGGCTCAAAGGCTATGGAGTAATACCAGCTATCCAAACCGAATATACATTAGAGGATAAGCTGAAAAATAATGATCTGGAAATGGAAGTGATTTACAAGCTGATAGAGTCCCAAACTACTAATGGGTTATAAGAGACCTCTTAATTCCTTTTGATGAAATGCGATGGGAACATTCTCATCCATGCGTTGATTTAAAGTCCGCTCTCGGTTATACCATACGTCTATGCCATTTAACCAAAAAACAAGAAATAGCCCTATACTGGATATGTGTAACAAAATCTCGCCATAGTAATTTCAAACACCTTGTCTGTTATAAATTTGTAGATATTTCAAGTAAATGGAAGCACCGCAAGTAGATATTTTAAAAGAACGAATAAAAGAACTGAGCTGTCTTTATGATATCTCTACTCTAGCTTCAGATTATAGTAATTCTTTGCCAAAAACTCTTCAGGCTATTGCCGAAAGACTAGCTGTAGCATGGCGCCACTCTGATGATGCCATTGCGGAAATAAAGGTGGATGAAAATATCTATGCCTCGGGCAAATTACCGGCAAAAGCCGTAAGTAGCACCCAGCCTATATTTATTGATGACGAGATAATAGGGTTTATTAAAGTGCATTACCCATCTCCCAAATACGTTGAAAGTGATTTTCTACCTGAAGAAAATCAATTATTGAAAAAACTCACACACGAAGTTTCCAATATTGTAGAACGCCATCAACGTTCGGAAAAGGAAGAATTGCTGAAACGAAGCGCTGAGCGGAGCGATCGGTTAAGCATCTTAGGCGAAATAACGGCCGGTATAGCGCATGAATTAAACACTCCTCTTGGAAATATTTTGGGTTTTTCTGAACTCATTTCTGAAAAGACTAAAGAGAATCAAGTAAAACTAGATGCTGAAAAAATAACAGCCTCTGCAATGCACGCACGTGAGGTGGTAAAAAAATTAATGTTTTTTAGTTGTGAAATGCCCCAGCAAAGGGAGCCTACACCTATTAACCCACTGGTAGAAGACGCCATTAAGCTCTTGCAACCTTCGCTAGATAGTGCCGGTATCAACCTGGTTTTTACCCCCGATAGTAACAACGCTTGCGGTAGGCTTGACCCTATCCAAATTACTCAGATTATTTTCAATATGGTAATCAATGCCTCGCATGCATCAAAGCCCGGTAGTACTATTTCGGTTTCAATTTTATCCACCGATAAAAAGCTAAATCTTATTATTGCCGATGAAGGCTATGGCATACCAGAAGAATTACAATCAAAAATATTTGAACCTTTTTTTACTACCAAAGATGTTGGCGAAGGTTCAGGGCTTGGCCTTAGTGTGGTGCATGGCATAGTAAAAAGCCATGGTGGCTCCATTCGCTTTAGTAGCGAGCAAGGCAAAGGAACCACATTTAATGTAAGCTTACCTATATAATATGCACAAGGAACACATACTTATAGTGGACGACTCCCACGATATGTTAGAAGTACTAAGAAGGCAATTGGGAGACTTAGGATACGGCACATTTCAGGCTAGTAATGTGATGGATGCTGTAGATATATTAAAAGGAAGCACTCCCGATTTGCTTATTACCGATTTGCAAATGCCTGGTGTAAACGGTATGCAATTAGTAAAATACGCGTCTGAGCATTTTCCAAAATTGCCCATTTTGGTAATTACAGGTTTTCCATCGGTAGAGGGAGCTGTAGATGCTGTGCCGTCTGGCGCTATAGATTATCTGGTAAAACCTTTTACCAAAGCTGAACTAGAGGTAGCGGTGAATAAATCGCTGCTCGAAAAGCGAAGCTCAATACAAGCCGAGGTGCTCACCACTCCCGGAAGTAAAGATCGTTCTTCTCTCACTTTCCACGGTATCATTGGACAATCTGAAGCACTTCAAAAAAGTATTGACATTATTGAGCGTATAAATGACAACCGGGTTACGGTTTTGATAAATGGCGAAAGTGGTACAGGTAAAGAGTTGGTAGCACGTGCTATTCATTACAGTGGCCGTTTTGCAAAATCACCATTTATAGCCGTTAATTGTGGTGGTATCCCCGAAAATTTATTGGAAAGTGAACTGTTTGGTTACGCCAAAGGTGCTTTTACGGGAGCAGAAACTACACGTGCTGGCTTTTTTCAGGCGGCCGATGGTGGCACCATTTTTTTAGATGAAATAGGTAATGCGTCTTTACAAGTGCAACAGCGTCTTTTGCGTGTACTACAAGAAAAGGAAGTAACCATGATTGGTTCTCAAAAGGCTCAAAAAATAGAAGTACGTGTGGTAGCTGCCACCAATAGTGATTTGTTGGAAATGTCTAAAAAAGGAACCTTTCGCGAAGACCTTTATTACCGCCTAAATGTGGTGAACCTGGAAATACCACCATTGAGAAACCGTAAAGACGACATCCCTATTTTGGCAAAATACTTTATGGGGAAATTCGGTAGGGAGTTTAACAAAACAGGATTGAAAATTACCCAAAAAGCAATGGGGCTGTTACTTAGGTACCATTGGCCTGGAAATATTCGAGAGCTTGAAAATACTATACAACGGAGCCTAATTATGGCCGATGATGAAATAGGCATAGACCAGCTACCTGATTACTTAAAAATGGCAGCCCCTGTAAACGAAACCGATGACCATCAATGGGCTACACTTGCTGAGATGGAAAAAAAGTATATTGAAAAAGTATTACTATCGGTAGGTGGTAACAAAACTAAAGCGGCAGAAATATTGGGAATAGATAGAAAAACACTTAGGGGCAAAGTGGGGTAAGTATTTAACTTAAAACTAACTCAAAGTTGTTACCAGCACTTTTAGGCTCCTGAAGGTTATTTTACATCCTCTTTTTCTTTTTTCATTACCAACGTGCGATACGGGAAGGGTATTTCAATGCCCTCTTGTTCAAACCGTAACTTAACACTTTCCAGCACGTCAATCCTCAATTGGAAAGAGTCGCTGTAGTTATTAGCCCAAGCCCATGCGCGTATGGTTACAGATGAATCATTAAGGCTGATAAGCGCAGTTTTTACTATAGGAAGCTTCTGCTTTTTTTCTTCTGCGCTTCGATCGTCCAAAATCAATGGATGATTCTCACATTCCTCTTGCATTATCTTTTTAGCCAGAACTACATTACTATCGTATGAAATACCAATTTCTATACGCTCGCAGCATTTCAACTCTCCCAAATCATAATTAATGAGTTTCTCCTTATTAATAATAGCATTGGGTATCACTATCATTTTATTTTCAAAATTGCGAATAACCGTGTGCCTCATGGTGATATCAGTTACCGTACCTACCATATTATCGCTAATTTTTATTCTATCACCTATTCTGAACGGTTTGAAGGAAATAATAAAAACACCACCTACCACATTGGCTAGCGCTTCTTGAGAGGCTATACCGGCAATAATGGCTATGACCCCTGCCCCACCCAAGGCCGTTTGTGCCACACCACGTAGCGAAGGAAAAGCTAGTAGAAAAAATAAAAGACCAACCGAATAAATGCTGAATACCGCAACGTATCTTAAAAACTTAATGCTAGTAGGATCTTCATTTAGACTTATCTTTTTTTGAACACTACGCTTAAACCACAGATTTACAGTAGATGCAAACACAATGGTGCAAACCGATAAAACACCCAAATAAAGCACCAGCTTAAAATTGTGAATTAAGGTATCCTGATAGCCTGAGTTTACAAATATGGCGCTCAAAGCAATAAGACCTAATACTATCCAAAGTATATTCAATATCCGTTTTACCATAAAAACAGGTCTCGAATTTTCACCCGGAAACCTTTCGTTCTCTTGCTTTACAAGCCACTTATGCAATCGGTTGGTTAAATACAACAAGGCAATTACAGCAACTATTACAAGTCCGGCAATAATTAGGTCTTCCTTATAGTTTTGAAAAAAATTATTCATCATGCTTATTTCTCACGCAAAATTAGGGCACAAATTCCTGGTCTAATACACTCCAAAGTAACAGCTGTAATTAAGAATGGCTGCACTCCTGTATTAAAAAATCTTTTTGGAAGCGGGTGGATCCTATTTGTTTAAATCTCCTGCAGTGCTCATACGTAGTTCATCAATTTCTGAACTTTTAAACTCTACATGGTCAAATGTAAAAGGCGAGGCCGCACCTACTGCAAGTCTCCATCCTACCGGTATATTTTCTTTCAGCAGGTCACCGGGCTTTAAATAATCATAGATTCGCCCGTAGTGTTGTATTTCGGTAAAGTGTGTTCTTCGCATCCTGTGCCACGGACGCAATTCAGACGTT
>JAUICR010000345.1 GCA_030427785.1 Bacteroidia bacterium
ACCATCTTTACAAATAGCAAAAACTCCAATTTCAATAGGGGCTACTATGTACTCCTGTAAGATGTAGCTCAAATCATGATTTGAAGATAGCTTCTTAAGATCTTCAAAACTGGTTAGTTTGACAATACCTAATCCACGCATTCCCGTATCAGGTTTCAAAACAAGCGGAAATGCGAGCTTTTCTCTTTTTATAAAGTTTTCAAGTGCACTGCAATTTGTGCCTTGTGGAACGAGGAAAGTTTTTGGCATTAAATTCTTCGGGGTCTTGGTATACATCTCCCACTTAGAATCTTCAATAAAACCACCATATTTCATATAGGGATTATTGATAAGTAGAGGATAGGTAAGGGTTTTGAGCCTTACGCTGTAGTATAGGAATTGGATAAATACCGGAATATATATCAGCTGAAATGGCCAATACTCCCAATGCCTAAGTTTAATAACAAACCTTCTGAAAGTATCTGTAGTGGTCATTACTACAGCATGATTTTGGTCTGATCAACTGTTGATTGAATAAAATCATGATAAGAGAGTGATGCCTGATTTTTTGCTACCGAAATTTGAGTAATGCTTAAAGTCTTTAGCATGCCCCATCTACTCATTACCAAATCATTTTCATGGTCTCCATCACCCGCGTTACGATGAAAATCAAAAGCCTGACTGGCATTGAGGCTGTGGTTCTTTAGGAGCCAATTTTTGAACCATTGCTCGCGTTTTTTGCGCACTTCTATTGTGTATAGGGTGGTAGACGACCAGATATTTGATACCGTTTTATCTAGAATCTCAAAGGTGGTTTCGTTTTCATCATGAACTATTTTAACAAGTTCATAAAGATCGCCCACGATTAAAGTAAAAGGCTCAATGTTATCAAAGTTATAGTTTTTATAAAATGCTTTAGTATCCTTAAAATCAAAACTTTCCAGCACAACCAAGCCACGGCTTTTCCTGTATTTCTCCTTTCGGGCATGGGCCATACTTCCACCGTTTAGCAAACATGCCGATTTGCCTTTACTAGAAAATGCAATCCAACTACCTTTAGCCTCCAAGTCTTGCGGAAAGTAAAGTACTTGTTCACCCGATTTTTGTTTTCTAAAATCTTTTGATGTAGGCCGATCCATTCTTTCATCCCTGTTGTGGGTAAAAATATAGCCATGATCAGTAGGAATATAAGTGAGCGTACACATCTAAGCAGATTTTGATGAGGCCTGCGCCCTATTGTTTCTTTGTGTGCTCATAGCCACACCAAAATTTTCAGGCATTTTTATCTTCTCAAAATTCAGTTCAATCCCAATTCGGAGTATAGCCATGTGATGTACCGTATGCTCTAGGTTATAGGCCAATTCTCTTAATATGCTACTAGGAGCCGCAAGTACATGGGATGGTGATTCACTGAAATTAGAATTCAAAAAAACGGTATCGTCTTTTTCCAATAGTCCTATTTTCGATTTAATAGCGACAAGTTCTTTAAGCGCCTTTTCCCTGGTGTTTTCCAATTCTAAATCACGTTGACGCTGGTCATAATCCACCAATTCCTTATTTGAAAAAAGACACTGATAAAACTCTATAATATGGCGTACATGCTGACCAAGAGAACTACCATGAAACGTTTTTAACCCAATTGCATACTCTTGGTCGTCTAATTTTTTAATCAATTCTTCCAATTGATCCAACACCGATATTGTTGCCCTTTTTAGGTGATCCATAGTTTTAGTAGCGTTTGAATTTTGCCTCGGCAATTTAAAAAAATTAGGATGGGGCGAAAGTCGTCTGCCTACCGTTGCGCTACCTTATAATCCTGAAGTTTTTAAACTCGCCTATTTGTTTTCCCATCAACAAATTCACCTCTACCCAGGTAAGAACACGGTATTTCAGCTTTTCATTTTTAGATTTTACGGGCTTTGGTTTTGGTTTACCACTATACTGAAGT
>JAUICR010000137.1 GCA_030427785.1 Bacteroidia bacterium
AGCACTACCACCTGGGCCTACTCTACCATCTTCGGCATGGGCAAACATCTTAAGATTGTTGTAATTACGCATATCAAAATTGATATTACGAAACACTGCTCTAGCAGCACCATCTTTCAATCCACAAACTCTTAATGAAAGGGATTGCTCATTTTGCTGAGTAGCAGCAGTAGTTCCAAAAAGGACCTGGCGATCAATACCCGGAGGTAATTTGTAAGGAATGGGGTCGCGATTTCCATTTTGCTCTACACTTACCGCACTTACGTCAAACAAAGTGTTATCAGGATCATCACCCCCCAGCTCATCGCCCAAGTTATCCAAGTCGGCATTATATCTTCTCCACTCACCTCGCACTAGCTCAAGCCTTGCAAAACGTAAAACCACCGTTTCGCCCCAATCTTTCATAAACATTCTAATAAACCTAATAGAACGGAAATCACTTACAGGGCCCACCTTTTTTTCTGGTGTAAAAATGGGAACCTTAAACTGAATCCATCTAGTGGTTACACGCGTCCCATCAGGTTGCTCCTCCGATAGTATTTCTCTAAAATCGGTAATATAGTTTTCTCCTACCTTCTGCAAATCTTGCTGACGCATACTAATACGATACTGGTAATAAGCTTCAGTCTTACTTAGGGTTTGATCTCTATTTATATCTTCTACATCCGGCTGATTGGTAGCAAAAGCCGAAATACCATTTATTTGCTGGGTATTACTATTGCCTTCAGCATTATTGTATTTCATATAGCGCTCTAAGATGCCCGCATTACTTTGATCGTAATTGCTACCTCTGTAATAAGCAAAGTCATCATTCCCCGGATCATTGTTTGCCAAACCGTAACCGGGGGCCGCCTGGCCGCTCGAATAAAAATTTTCTATTCTCTGCAAATAGGTTGGGTTATTGGTGGGGTACGACTAAGCACGCTCTTGAGCAGTACTAAGCAAGTCATATCCCACATCCTGGGCAGCACGGGTGGCAGGATCATTTTCGAAAGCCACCACTGTAGGACGAACTTTTGGCACAAGCCCCCACGCAGTGCTATCTAGTTTGGAATAATCACCATCTGCCGGAATTCCATTTTCAATGGCCTGTTGACCATCTTTCAAGATATCTTCAGACACACTCCCTAGGTTGAAATACAAATCTCCTCCGTTTCTAGGGTCTGGCCCTTTAAAATCGGGAGCATTGGTGTGATCATTATTTACCGGTGTGGCGTCATACACATAAGGATCCATTATCCAAAACTGAATAAACTCAATGTTTTGTTCCTCAAAATTGGTGGTAGTCAAATCGCGCATGATTCCTCCCCACCTTGAAGTAGGCGATGCTAAATCTCCACTTTCATCTGGCAACAAACCCGCTGAAAAAGCCGTAGGCTCTACATCAAAATTATATGGCCCTCTTTTATCCGGATAAAAAGCCAAATCGAGCATTGGGATATTTTGTATATCCGAAGGTTGTAGTTGAATATTCGGAAAAACCTCCTTTACATATACGCGCCTTACAAACTGACCCGACTGTAATTCTCTATTATCATTGATGTTAGAAGGTGCCGAACCATCTTCGCGGTGAAACAAGGGGTCTATGGTGTACCAAGATAAATGGGCTCTGTTGTACCCATTTGCCAAACCGGACTCTGCCCCCTCAGGAAATAGATTGGGCTGGCTAGCAGGTGTACTTGCCAATTTCCAAGCAATGGGATTTCTTAAATCTATGGTGGTTTGGCTACTTTCAAAATCATCTAGGTAGGTAGTAGGTTCACCGTCAATTTCTATTCCTCGTGGCGAGCCTGGTATAAGGTTAGCAAACTCTCCACCCAATGTAATGGTAGATTTCTCTTTGGTATCAATAAAAGGGATTGCATCTACCGCTCTGGTAAGATAGGGTGCGTCATCAGAGAAGTTGGCATTCATTCCCCACATAGTGTTGGCTATGGGTTCCGAACCGATATTCACCTTTTGAGTTAATGGTTTTTCGGATAAGCGTACCAAAGTAGCTCCTACGCTCAGCTTATCGCTAAAACGGTATTCACCATTTACACCCAGGAAGTTCCGCGTTTGAAAATTAAAAACTGCGTTGTTTTCAAAATCAACCTTTATACCTGTGCCAGAATTCAGAATTCCTTCATCAATTATTTTTACTCTACCCAAATTATAATCTACCGTATAGTGCACCCCTTCAGTAAGAGTTTGTCCACCAGCAGTCACCTTTACCGACCCCTTTGGCACATTAAAGGCATTCAGTGAAATTTCGCTTGATGAGCTTGACTTAAACTCTCCTTTTAGCAAATATTTATTGAGTTGGGTTTCGTTTTGGGCTTTAAAACGGGTAGAGTCATACAGCTGTTGAAACACATACTTTTCCCTAATTTCTTCATCGTCTATCTTTTTGGCTAGATTGCTACCAAAGGGTTCGAGGTACGGAAATATAATTCTACCATTTTGCGGATTGATGGTTACTTGTGGAATAAAGTCAAAAAAGCCATCAGGTTGTGGGTCATTATTACTATTCAAGGTATCAAGCCCCGTTACACGAAGTAAAAGCTGATCGCTCAGGTTGCCTTCCGGCAAAAAGGGAATAGGAGTTCCGGTTTCATCATTTCGGTATAAAACCTCCAACCTAAAGTCATCACGATTTACCTGATACGCATTTAGGCTATAGATGTTTTTCATCATCAAGTCCCACATCGGAATCTTCACGCTAAGTATGGTACTTTTCAGTAGTTTAAGAATAAGCGTTTTGGGAGGCGTAATACCATCGGTAGAAAACTCCCCAACCTGAAATGTTTTACCCCCAGCTGTAAACTGAAACGATACCGCTAGCACTTCATCCGCGTTTAGTGCAGAGTTTAGAGAGATATAACCCAGCTGCGGGTCAAAGGTATATTCATTAGGGCTCAATCTTCTGGCATTAGATAGCTCCGTAAATTCAATAGCCTCTTGATAACCTGCTGCACTAAGGGAGCTGGTAGCTGTAGAAATATTTCGCACACCTGGCACATCATTTTGTATTTGCTCAGGATTTAAAGAATTATTTCTGTTATCCGGAAACCTTTGCGGTGAGTTGAACCTACCAAAAATTCGAGGACCAGGCAATCCGGCATCAGTGCTACGGTATGCGTACTCACCGTCATTTTCACCAAGATCCATAAACGCTACTACGTTTCTATTGTCTTCAGTAGCTTGTCTTGTATTTGTTACCCATACCTCCACTTTAGTAATTTGGGTTTGGGTAGATATCATTGGTCGGGTAGACAGAGCTGCTTCGTATTTATTTCTAAAGTAATGTGATAGGAAATAGTGGCGGTTGGCTTCGTATTGGTCAATTCCCACTTCAAACTCTGTGGTGGTTGCCCCACCTTGCACATTGATAGATGATGATTGACTTTGCTGTTCTGACACAACTCCTGTAACCGTTAGCTTACCAAATTGGAATTTTCCTTTTACCCCAAATAAACTCTGCGCCCCGTTTATCAAGGAGCTATTGACAGGCAGGCTTACATTACCCAATTCAATTTTTTTGATGATATCATCTTCATCACCACTCCATTCAAGCTTAGTTTGGTTTTCAAAACTAAAAGTTGCCTCGGTATCGTAATTAGTGGCTAGCGTAAGTTTATCTCCTACCTTACCCGTTACGTTCATTTGTATTCTTTGATCAAAATCAAAGTTGAAGGTGCTTCTATTTCTTTCGGGTATAAGTGGATTGTCGATTTTTTGAAACCTACCACCAAACTTTAATTCTGCAAAGCCTTGCGGCCTAATATCAATCGTATTGCTACCAAATAGTTTATTAAACAGCTCGCTATTTACTGTCATGGTAGGAATTAGTGAACTACCCGGGTCTCTACCTTCAGCTTTGGCTGCGGCATCGCTTTGGGTTTTTACTGCCCAATAATCATTTGCTTGTTTTTTAGAAATATAATCCTGGTACTCTTCGGGAGTCATAAGCATGGGAGGCTTAGCTTCCAAATTCCCGATTTTATACCTTACTATATACTGACCCGAACTTTCATCATACTCTACCTCCTCTGTATAATTAGAGGGATTATCCAAAGTCATTTGTCCTTGGCCGTTGTCACCACCGGTGGTATCGGGATCTGTGGTATCTGCAGGCATGCTGATATCGGCCACCAATAATCCCGAATAGGTTTTCCTACCCGAGATTCCCGCCAGCGTAATAACTGCTGTGAGAAAAGTAATTAGACTTAATGGAGTGCGTAGTCCCTTCTTCATTACAATCTTTTCAGGGCCTGCTTTATCAATTCTTCTACTCCTATGCTTGGGTTTTCTTTGGTGATGGACATCAATACTCTTTCGCTTTGTCGCGGTTGATATCCCAGTACCTCCAGCGCGGCAGAAGCCTCGCCTTTTACAGTCACGTTAATTCCCGAAACTGATTCGCTCACAGCAAAACCGGTCACCTTATCTTTAAGGTCAATAATGATTCGTTGAGCTGTTTTGGCCCCTATTCCTTTTATGGATTGAAGTAAACATACATTTTCATGTAAAATTCCTTCAATCACCTCTTCAGGCGATAGGCTACTTAAAATGACTCTAGCGGTGTTTCCTCCAACTCCAGAAACAGAAATCAAACGACTAAAAATCTCCCGCTCTTGCTTGGTGCTAAACCCAAATAACACTTGTGAATCTTCCTTATATACCGGGTATGTATACACTTTTACCTGTTTTGCCGATGAAATTGCTGCAAAAGTATTTAAGCTAATGTGTATCAGATACCCCACCCCTGCACAGTCTACCACAGCAAACGTTGGGCTTACCTCAATAAGGTCTCCTTGTAAATGATAAATCATGTCTGCTAGCTGAGTTTTGTTTCTGAGGTTTTTACTCGGTTGGGTAAAAGAACGGCAAAAATAGAAATTTCATATACCCTTGAAATAAAAAAAGCCATCATGTATAAAATATACATGATGGCTCAAAGTTTTTAGAACTAAAGATCTATTGGATAACCAACTTCTTGGTTAGTATAGATTTTCCATTGGCTCCCTTGATAGAATAAAAATAGATACCACGAGGAAGTTTGCTAATATTCAAATTGATGGTTCCGCTCTTAGAATTAAGTTCTTTCTGAAAAACTGTATTTCCTAAAACACTTACCAATTCAAATTTAGTATTGGTCAATTCATTTACATCGTATGACACGTTTAGTACATCTGATGCTGGGTTTGGAAATACCGACATTTTTGCAGAAGCTGCGTATTCTTCGATACCCACCCAGTTATCAGTTCTCCAACTTATTACTATAGTATCACTTACCGAAGGGTTTGCTTTATCCCAAACTCTCAACCTCACTATAATTTTAGCATCACCTGCTATGGCAAATGCTTGTATCTTAAATGTACCGTACTGAGATGTACCACTTACTGGTGTCATGTCGAACTGCTTACCTACAAGGCTAGCGTAACAGCTCAAATTATCACACACTCCAAAATTTACTGAGGCACCTGAACCGATCAAGTTTGTATCAATTGACAATAGTTCCCAACTAAAAGTGATGGGGTCACCAGCTTGATTCTTTAAAAACTTCAGTGTAGATGAAAACTGCCCACTACCCATTCCGGCTTCGTCCAAGCTGTTTCCATTAGGGTAGTAAAAGTTTTGTGCCACCGTTACTTGTCCAAGTAGTAGTAAGCTAAAAAAGAGTATAAATTTTCTCATAATTATCCATTTATATAGGGATGCAAAGATAAAATTTTAGCATTACCGAATGTAAATCTAGATTCATTTCCCTTATTTTAGCGCATTATTAACTTTTAGATTAATCCAAAAAATGAAAAAAATCTATTCCCTAAGCTTGTTTTTAGCTTTCACAGCTACTAGCATGGCCCAACTTCCGGTGAGTACTACTGCACAAAACAAGAATGCAGTACTTGAGGAATTTACTGGAATCTATTGTACTTTTTGTCCTGATGGGCACAAGAGAGCAAACGATTTTGCTGCTGCCAATCCTGGTGATGTAGTTCTTATTAATATCCACGCTGGTGGTTATGCCAACCCTGGCCCTGGCGATCCAGATTTTCGTACTCAATGGGGAGCCGCTATTGATGGCCAAACAAACCTAACTGGATATCCAGCAGGTACCATTAACAGAAGAGAGTTTCCTGGCCTTCAAATGAACTCTGCTGGAGGAACAGCAATGGGTCGTGGCAACTGGGCTACAGCTGGTAATACAGTAATTGGTGAATCTTCTTATGTGAATATCGCTTTAGAAGGAGACATTGATTATGCTACCAACACTTTAACGGTAGATGTTGAAACTTACTTTACTGGAGGTGCCCCTGGATCTACTGTAAAACTTAACGTAGCTGTTCTACAGAGTAATGTAGAAGGTCCACAAACAGGAATGGCTGCAAACCCTGCTCAAGTATTACCTAACGGTAAGTATAGCCACAACCACATGTTGCGCGAACTATTAACAGGACAGTGGGGTGTAGACATCTCTACTGCTATGACTACTGTAGGAAGCCACTCTTTTACTTGGGTTATTCCAAATGATATCAATGGTGTACCTGTATCTCTTGGTGATTTAGAGGTTGTAGCCTTTATTGCTGAAACTAATCAAAACATCATTACAGGAGCTACTGGCCCTATTACTTTCACTCTTCCAGCTGGAGTTTCTACTGCAGACTTAGAAGCGGTAAAAAATGTGTCTTCAGCTCAAGGTTACTGTAATACAAGTGTAACTCCTGAGTTTACCATTAAAAACAACGAAAGCTTTGCTATCGATAGCTGTGAGGCAATCTTTATTATGAATGGAGGTACTCCTGTAAGCCAATGGGTAACTGGTGTTCCTGCTAACGGTACCAAGGTGGTAACTTTCCCTTCTCAAACTTTAGCTGCTGGAACTAACAATCTTGCTTATTCAGTATCTGTAGCTAATGTGTACAAGTATTTTGATGTAACTAATAACAACAACAATGTTGCAGCAGACCCAATTAGAACCATTACAGCTCCTGTAACACCATTCCCGGTAATGTCTGATTTTGAAGGCATGAGCTTAGGTGATGTAAATATTCCTAATATGATGTTAGAGGACGAAACTGGTCGTCTTTATGCTGTAGACAAGAGTGTAGTACAAGGTGGACTACCTGTGGATGTAGGTGGTTTTACTAACTCTGCTGTAAGCTTCAGATTTGACTTTACTACTATTGCTCCAGGAACCGTTTCTTCTTTAGTAAGCGAAAAAATCCAAATGTATGGTGCGCCAGGAGCTGAAATTCAGTTTGACGTAGCCTATGCTATCCGTGGTACCATTACTGGTGACAAGTTAGCCGCTTATATTTCTAGCGACTGTGGAGTTACTTGGGTAAAAATCTACGAAGAAATGGGTGGTTCAGGTCTTGAAACCGGTACTGCAACTGGTGCTCAAAATCGTTTCTACCCACAAGCAGTTTCTGACTGGAAATCTGTAAGTGCATTTATTCCAGATGCTAACGGTATTGCCGAAATGCTTATTAAAATTGAAGGTACTTCCGCAGGTGGTAATGCGCTTTACTTTGACAACCTAATGGTTGACGGTAAGCCTATCAGCATTGGTGAGATTAGCACTATCGAATCAAGTGTATACCCTAACCCTGCTTCAGATGTATTCTTTGTAGAGATGGCTGAAACTATGGACTTCACTGTTGAAATTTACAACACAGTTGGTCAGGTAGTAAGAACTCTTGATTATAGTAACACTCAAAAAGCAGAAATTAACACTGCTGATTTAGCTAAAGGTGTTTACACTATCAATATCAATTCTGACAAAGGAAGCTCTACTCAAAAACTTACCATTTTTAAGTAATCTTTGGTTTAATCATTGTATAAAAGAGAGTCACGCCCCTTTGGGCGTGGCTACTTTTTTACAACCATTAATAAATTTTCAAAATGAAAAACTCCATTATCACCCTCAGCCTTACTCTATTATTTTCTGTTTGTGCCATAGCTCAAGAGACTATGCCTTCTATAAAAATTAAGGACCTTGATGGGAATGTCATTGAGGCGAGTTCCATTGAAAATGAAGATGGGCCGATAATCATTAGTTTTTGGGCTACTTGGTGTAAGCCATGTGTAAGAGAGCTAAATGCTATTAACGACCTATATCCTGACTGGCAAGACGAAACCGGAGTTAAATTAGTTGCTATCTCTATAGACGATAGCCGTCAATCATCAAAAGTTCGCCCTTTTGTAGCTAGCCAAGGCTGGGAATATGAAGTGTATTTAGACGAAAACTCTGAGCTTAGAAGAGCCATGAATGTAAATAACATTCCCCACACGTTTCTTCTAGATGCCAACGGTAAAGTGGTATGGCAGCATAACGGATATATGCCTGGAGACGAAGATGAACTTTATGAATTAATTCAAAAGCTAGTAGCAGGAGAACCTTTAGCTGACTAAAAATAGGCTTGTGAAAAGACTAATACTTGGTGCAACATTTTTTATTGGGGTACTTTCAGCCTCAGCACAAGACAAAAAAGACTTCGGAAACTTAAGTGGTAACTTTCAGGCAGACGGCCAATATTACTTAAAAGATACCTTAATAGACCCATTAGGCGAGGCAGACCCCGATGCACATTTTTTAGGAACTGGTTTTCTAAACCTTACCTACACCTACGGCAATTTTATGGCTGGTGTGCGATACGAAAACTATCAATACAATTTAGTTGGACTTCCGAAAGGATATATTGGCGAAGGAATTACCTATCGATATGCCCGATTTATTAAAGACAATTTTGATGTAACAGTCGGAAATTTTTACGATCAATTTGGGAGCGGGCTTTCATTTAGAGCCTACGAAGAAAGAGGCTTGGGGCTGGACAATAACTTAGATGGTCTTCGTTTGGTGTTTACTCCTTCCGAAGGTATTACCATAAAAGGAATCATAGGTAGACAAAGAAACTTTTTTGAAAAAAGTATTGGTATCGTTCGAGGCCTGGACTTGGAATGGAGTTTAAAAAACAGTTTGAAGTGGGAAAGCAATAATAATTTTCTTATTGGGGGTAGTTTTGTGAGTAAATTTGAACCAGCTGACATTCCACTTCTCAATATCCCCCAAAACGTAGCTACCGGAGCAGTAAGAGCAAATCTTATTACAAGCAAGTGGAATATTTTTGGTGAATTTGCCTATAAAGCCAATGACCCCACCGCAGATAATAACTTTATCTACAAAGACGGTACAGCACTGTATTTGACCGCCACGTACACCCAAAACAACCTAGGGGTTGCGTTTGGAGTAAAACGCTATGACAATTTTTCCTTCCGCTCTCAACGCGTAACCAGCGATCCTCAGCAGCTGATGATCAACTTCCTTCCATCGCTTACTACCCTGCATACTTATGCCCTGCCAGCTTTATATTCATTTAATACGATGGCCGCTAATGGGGAGCAAGGCTTTCAGCTAGATGTGGCATATAACTTTAAGCGCAAAACTAAAATTGGTGGAAAGTAC
>JAUICR010000138.1 GCA_030427785.1 Bacteroidia bacterium
CTCCGTCATGTTTTGTGTATCAATATTTATTGGAGACTGCGACAAGCCATGATTCAAACCGGGTAGTGTATAACCCTGCTGGGTTTTAACCTGAGAGTCGGGGGCATCGGCCTTCACCTCATTGGTAGTGTCATTTTGATTTGTGCTTGCGTCTGGCCCTGATTCTGTAGGACCACATGAAACTAAAGCCATTACAGCAACCAGCGGAATAAGTTTAATTGTGCTTTTCATAGTGATTAAGATTGATTATTATTTGACTGTTTTCTTGAATTTATAAGTGGCTGACATTTCAATGCGCACCACAGAACCTGTATCCTCGTTTACATTCATCCGCTCTCCATACAATATTTCCCAGCCAAAGCTGAAGTCCTTTATTACTTCCCAAAAAATGTTGGCAGAGCCGTAATACCCCGAATAGAAATTTGTAGCTGGCAAGCCTGGGTCATCCATTACTGTTAATAGTCCCCCGGTAAGAGATGAATGAAGATTATCTGACCAATGATGCTGATACGAGATATAGCCACCCGCCAATTGTAGTGGATCTAATTCAGGTGTACCGTTATAAAAAGCATCATAACCTAAAGATTTGGCCCCTTCAAAGTATTGAGCTATTCCCGCACCCATAATGGCCTGAAACTTAATATTATCTTTCTTACCTACGTTTAATTTTCCGGCCACATTGGCTCCATAGCCAAAAAGACTACGCACCTCATCGCTCTCATAATGCAACTCTCGAACAAGAGCAGCAATTTTCACAAATCCAAAATCTCCATTGATGCGATAGGCACCAATCATGTCAGGAAACCTACCCGCCAGCACCGTTATCGAATCACTATCTACTATATCATTACTTGGGTTTTCTAACGACAGTGATAACTGATTTTTGGATTTATAGGTAGAAAAGCGAATTTGAGGAACTCTGGAAAGTGTAGAACTATTGGGCCCTTCAAAATCTACAGTATTAGGATTAGCATCTATCTCAAAAAAGTTGCTCCATGTGACACCTACCAATACAAACTTGTACTTGGCATAAGCATGTCTCATTCTAAATACTCCCGTGCCATTAGAAGAACTATTATGAAAATCGCCTTCCAATTTTATTTCGAAGCTATTTCCATTGACAAGTCTTGTATAGTCAATCCCAAACCTAGTTTGCTTAGCTCCTATAAAAAATGACGGTGGTAGTGGAGAGTACACGTCTATCTTATTTGGGATAAACAAGTCAATCTGACCTATATCATGGCTATCCCAAATAAAATTGGCCCTTCCAAACCCGTAAATATTAAACTCTTGTTCTGGTTTTTTCTCTGTTTGACCAATTGCTATAACCGCATTGGCAAATATCAGTGCTATTGAAAATAAACACGGTAGATTTTTTTTCATTCAAAATTTTGTTAAGGTTGATTTTTACTTTAACCAAATCTAATTTTTTTTACCCTTACGTTTTTCTATACTTCAGATTAATTTGCAACTATTACCTTTTGGTACATCCTATACCCCTTATAGGTTATCTGAACTATATATACTCCAGGAGCCAGCTGAGCTACCGGAATTTCAGCCATTTCGGTATCAGGCAGTACTTCTGAGGCTACTACCATCTTTCCGCTTGTGTTGTATAGTTGAATTTTGGTTTCAAACTTTAGAGCTTCATTAAACTCTATAAAAAGCTTATCCTTAGCAGGGTTTGGATATAGCAACACTTGCAAACTTGGATTTGATAATTCGCCCAAACCAATATTTCCAACACTAATAAAATAGGTGACCGTACATGATCCTCCATTTATTACCAGAGTTACTTTGTACGTACCATTTTGGGCATAAGCATGATTTGGATTTTGCAAGGTTGATGTATTTCCATCACCAAAATCCCAACTCCAGCTGGTAGCCTGAGGGGATAAATCTGTGAAGGTGAAACCCTTTGAACCATTCTTGGCCCAACTAAAATCTGCCGTATCGGTTACGGTAGTTGTTACTGCCACCGAGTCGCTCCAGCAGGGAGTTTTACTTACTTCCAAATCATAAAAATAATAGTAGAATATATCATTGCCACCTACGGGGCTTGCCGAGCTTCCTTCTAGTGAAATAAGCCCTGGAATAACATAAGGGTAGGAAGCTCCAGTTCTATTTCTATACAAATTAGCATTGCTCAAAGCGATACTATAATCTCCTTTTCCGGGTACCTCAAAATCCAAATCCACTCTTCCTGAGCCTGAAAAGGGGATATTCAAAATACGGGTCTCCAATAAATTTCCTGTACCATTATAGCCATCCCATAGGCGTACAATCCTAATTCCGGGGGCACCAGAGTTAACCAAAGCGGAGTGAATTGTTACCTCATCTTCGGCTTTAAAGTTTACCGCTCCCACAAAGTTTCCTCCGTGATACCCTCCTGTACCTATCGATGTGTCTGTAGGTCCCACAAAACCTTTGGGATACACCACCCCATTCTTGGCATAGTAGGTTTGATTACTTTTTGAAGGTGGAGATTTAAACGTATTTCCTGTAGCCAACAACCTATTATTTAGATCAAACCACCCAATAGTATTTGCTCCTGTGGCAGATAATTGAATAGAATCTGACGAACAACCACTTCCGCCAGCTGAAGCTGTAGGGGCTGCCGGTATAGTTACCTGAATAAAGTTAACCTTTGAAATACTATCCGCTCCAAATGGATTGGACACTTTGAGGCTAACCGTGTAGGTACCCGAATTAGCATAATAATGCAATGGATGACGAATGGTATCTGAGTTACCATCTCCAAAATCCCAATACCAGGATTGAGGCACATCGGTAGATAGGTCTCTAAACTGAATTCTGCCATTACACGACACCTCTTGTTCGGCCGTAAAGTCAGCGCTAGGACTCACTACCGCTACCTGACAAGTAAGCGGAAGATCAAAGGCTTCCACTTGATCCGTGCGGCTATTTGGCGAACCTTGAGAAGCACTAAACCCTAAACCACGCTTGGCAAATACTTCCCAAATCAAACATTGATTTGCACCATTATTATTTATCATATCGGCTTGTAAAATGGCATCTCTCCCGTCTACAAAACCGGGCCCACATGGCTGCAGTGCCAATCCGTCCAGTACTAATTGTAGTAGCATATTATTTCCACCCGAACCGCTATCTATATTGCTATCATAACCGTATTGATTTATAAAAGCCCAATTCAAATCCCATAACATGGTAGCCCAAATAAAGCCAATTCCATGTGGTTGTGAAACGTTATTTACGTCTGCCACATCACCATAGGTATAAGGATTAATAGCAAAACTAGTGTCATAAGATGCATTTCTAAGACTAGCCGTTCCGCCCGGTGTATTGCCTTGAACATAGGTAGCCATAGGCCTACGCACAGGGTTTGCTACACTCGTATCCATGGTGAGTATAGTTGCAAAAAAATCACTCCAGCCTTCGCCCATTTGCTCAGCACTGTTTAAACAACCCGAATTTAAAGGGCCTCCGGCTATTCTATTTGAAATACCATGACCGTACTCATGAATTACGATTCCATTATCAAGATCACCATCAAATTGGAAACTTGCTGAAGATCCATTTTGCAGGGTTCCATTAACCGTATCGCTTGCCAATAATCGCGCAATTATATCATTGCCATTTTGCTGGCTTATCATAATTGTGGGAATGGTAATTAAAGGACCTGAACCACCGGGCGACATTAATCCTCCTGTATTATTCACAATTATTACGGCAATGGCACCAGCAGATTGTGCGCTCATTACTTTGTTAACAAATGAGCAATTTCCTCTTCGCAGAATAGCAATTTTACCCGAAAGCTCCGTAGCATTTACCAGCGTTTCGCAGGCATCGGTAGTGTCGCCTACAGTGTCCAGCGCCAATACTATATCTGCCGTAATTGGGGTACTGGACAGCCCGGGGCCAAACACAGCTTCCTGACCCAAGTAAAGCCCCGAAATTACACTAGGGCTATTAATGGTAAGCAAATTACTGGCGCCTCCTGCACCACCCCACAAGTACATTTGCATTACTCCATTACTTCCATCAGCCGGTGTAGCAAAATTTGCGTTATTATTCCCGCCTCCATCTTGTGCCTCAGCTATCACATTATCATTTCCTGATCCTCCATTACCATAATTATTCAACTGAAAATTTCCATTAGCCTCATCAAAACCATAGTGGTAAAAAATATCGTGAATGCGATTGCAGGTGTAAAACAAATTGGTGATGGAAACATCTTGATAGCCAAGTGGAGCCTGTGACAAATTCAATGGAAAGTTGAAATTTAAACTAACTCCTCCATTGGGCGAATAGCCAGGTGAATTTGTACCCGCAGCATCGCTATAGGCATATACATTATTTCCTCTTGTATAGGTATAATCAGCTCCTGCTACACCATTAGTATCATGCCAGCCAAAGGGAGAGGCTACAGTATCAGCAGGGCTGAACTCTACTGAACGCGACCCATGAGCCGGACTTTCTACCGGTAATGCAAATACATTGTACTGACCTTGGCCAGCTGCTGCTGCCATAGGAGCCGATGTATAGGTTTTATTAATATGCTGATGATTTTCGGACGAATGCCCAGCTCCTTTAAAATCACAGGAAACTACCCAATCTATGGTATGAACTAGCTCGCCCGTATTGGCGTCAATAAAAACTTGCCACCAATGTTTACCATCCAATTGATATAGAGAAACTATCCAAACTAGCTTTATCTCTTCTCCAACACCCCAGTATGCCAAGCTCATGTTGATGTCTTTTTTGGCTAAGGTTCCTTTTTCAAAAAGGTACTCGCTTTCTACCGAGTGTTTCAGTTGCTTTCCTGCTGTACCATCCATCTGCGTGTACTCTGCCGCTTTCATTACTACAGAGACCGAAGCTTTAGCCGCAGGCTTTTTATTTTTTACAACTTCAAGATTGGACAACAGTCTATTCCCCACAAAAAGTACCGAATCATTTTTGCTGATGGCAAAATTTGCTACTCCATTTTTTACAGGAACTTGATCAATGAGCTGCACAATATGCACATGGCGCACTCCATTATGCTTGCTTAATACATTATCGGTTACTTTCCACTCAGAAATATCGGACTGGCCTAGCCCCATGGCTTCATAGTTGGATTGCAAATAATCTTGAATGGTAGAGGTAACATCTTGTTGAGCTGCTATCTTAAAAACGGAAACAAGAACAAGCAAAACACTAATGGTGTACAAACGAGTGTACTTCATAACGAGTAATATTTGGAGGATTAATCAACTAATAGGGCTTACCACAAGTGCAGAAGCGCTTGCAAAATACGGCAAATCACTTTAGGCTAAGCATTTGCAAAAAAAGGAGCACTTGAAAATACCTTTATTCTTTATATAACTAATATTAATCTATAGGGGCTTTTTCCTTAGGCGCTACACCAATAGGAATTTTTCCATAAAAATATATGGTGGAGTTTTTTAGTGTTCCACCGGTCTCGCTAATATTAACTAAACCATAGTAATAGTTAATGCCCACAGCCGGACCTTTAGGTTCTTTATCAAGCTTAAAACCAATACCCCCTATTAGGCCGCCATCCACATGTTTGTAATCATCTCTGTTTTCAATTGTAAACTCCAGATCTCCTCCAAGGGTACTTTCTGTAAAATTGTCCGTGGCTTTACTTCTTAATCCAACTTGAAAGCCGGCTTCGGCATACCACCTGGTAGCAAAACGGTACTGATACATAATTGGAACGTAGAAATAACCAATTTTTTTGCTCAAGGTACCATCAGCAAAAATGGAGTCTAAAGATTGGTTTCCTATCGGGTAGGTATTCATTCCATTAGCACCCGTATTGGATTTTACCAGTACTCCAGTACTTAGATATGAATTGTTTTGGAGATTGATATGAAAATAAAATCCAAGGTTAAAAAAATTAGCTCCTTTTGATTGGTCTATATCCAATAGATAAGAGCGATTCATACCACCTACTAATCCAAACTCAATTTTTGGCGTGTTTAGGGCTTCGCCAAATAGTAGCGTGATTAAAACCTGAGAACGAGCAATGGAGCTTATAGAAAGCACAAGGGCTACTAGTAAAACTCTTAAATTTATATTCATTAAAAAGATATGTAGGTATTAAGGCGGAAATGTCGGCTTTTTATTCATATTAATAACTTAATAGGTATATGCCATTGCTCACTAAAACAACTGCAATACTGGCTAAGGAAACATGCAACTATTATTTTTATTATTAAGAAGAGTAAATCTATACAGTTTCTACCAATTGTGAACTACATTGAAAACTTTTATTAGCATCCCTTAACACAAAGAAACTATTTCATGGCAGCTTCTAATTTTGAAAAAAACAATTCGAATCGATTTGAAATTGACCGGTTGAATGCATTAAGCGATGGAGTAATTGCCATTGCCCTTACCTTGCTGGTGCTAGGTATAGATATTCCCGAAAATCACGACTTTAACGCTGAAGGGCTCAAAAATTTCTTGATAAAACTTGAGCCCAGTCTGGTGGCTTACGTTTCCAGTTTCCTCATTATTGCTATTTACTGGATTCAACACCATAAGATTTATCAGGTATTAAAATACTCAAATAGCACAGTTGTCTTGCTAAATATTTTATTCCTTTTTGCCATTACACTATTACCCTTTGTTTCTAAAATGAAAGCCTTGTACCGCTACGATGCATTGGTGATATTACTCTTTGCCTTGGCCCATATTTTTACAGGCATGGTACTGTATGGCACATGGAAGTACATCGTAAAACACTCTGAACAACTCCAAGCCAACATTGACCCTAAAATCATTACCAATCTTTCTATGCGACTCCTCATCGCTCCCGTTATCTGTACTTTGGCCATTGCTGTTGGTTTTTTCGATGTCAATATTGCCACCTATTTCTTTTTGTTGATTCCGGTTGTTTTTATCTTTTTTCCCAAAAAATAATTTGTAGGGAGCGGTACAAAAGGCAATTCACTATTTACACTCACATGGTAAAAATTACATCTTTTCTAAAGTCAGGATTACTAATAATCGTACTAGGGTTTGTATCGTCTTCATGCACGTCAGAAGATCTACCTACCTGGGGCAATTGGTATCGTCCTGCAGAAAATCCTGTGTTTAACACCGAAACGGGTAACAATCACGATGCAATACTTTTTGTTGACACCACACTGGAGTATCCTTATCATCTAGTTGTAAGCGGTACCGGTTGTGCTACCCAAACTTCTCATCACCTAGAGAAAACCTTTTTATGGCGAACTAAAAATTTTTCGTGGTCAAGCGATAGCTGGGAACTGATATCTGACAGCTATAATATAGGTTGCCAGTACGAATACGATGATGGAGTAAAAGTAAACGGCAAGTATTTTATTTATGAAAACGGTATTGTATATACGTATACCGGAGACTTGGAGCAGGCTTCAGGAAAATGGAAAAAAGAAGGAACCTTTCCGGTAGAACTTGCCGATGACATAGGAGTGTTTTACGAAGATGGCGTATTCCATTTATTTGGCGAATTTGGTGATTACCCCGGAAGGCCAGATGGTACCAGTCTTGCGCATTTAACGTCACACACCGGATTGGGTGAGTGGGTGCTACACGATTCGCTAGCTGTAGATGCCAACCCAAATGGAGGAAAGAAATATGGCGTAGGCGATCCTACTATTATCAAAATAAAACAGGAGTATTACCTGTATTGCGATTTTGAAAGCGAAGGAGTTCCTTATAAAATAATGGCGTGGAAATCTTCGAGCTTGTATAACAAATTTGAAATGCTAGGGATAAGTATGGAGGCCCGATCTGACCAAACAAAGAACTGGGACAATGAACGGGTACAAGATGGAGATGTGGCTTATATACCCGAAATAGACGAATATGTAATGATTTGTAACATGCGAGATACTGATGGAAACCCTGGCGGAAACTTTCCTACACTCAAGGGCTTTACGCGTGTGGTAGGATTCTTTTACTCGAAAACTGGTGGAGTAGCTGATGAGCAAAAAAAAGAGGCACGATAACATCGCACCTCTTAAATTCACACACTAAAAAAAAGACGGATAATCTTCAATTTATTCTTCTGGTGGCAACAACACCTTATCGATTACGTGTACATAACCGTTGGTTGCTTTTACCGTTCCTATTACTTTGGCACCGTTTACATAAGTATCGCCTGCTTCGTCTACCACTACTTCCACCTTATCACCAGTGGCTTGGCCTATGCCCATTACCCCTTTTATATTGGCACCAGTATAAGCTCCCGGAGCCGCATGGTAGGTAATGATTCTTGTTAGTGTAGCCTTATTTTCTGGCTTAAGCAAGTCTTCTACTGTACCTGGAGGTAATGCTGCGAATGCCTCGTTAGTAGGGGCAAATACGGTAAGTGGCCCGGCATTTACTAATACATTTTCCATTTGAGCTGCTTGCACCGCGGCTACCAGTGTGGTATGGTCAGGTGAGCCAATTGCGATGTTTAAAATATTTTTCTCGGAGGCATCATCCACTACCATAGCCTGACCTTGCTCAGGTAATTCTTCAGATACTTCAATACTTACTGCTGGGTCTTCGGCTGGCTGACTACAGCCCACCGCTAAAACTACAATTGCAGATCGAAAAAAAAACTTTGTTATACGTTTCATAGTTGTTTGATTTTATTGTTCAAATTTATAACCCAAACGTCAATTAAAAGACTATTTGGTCTTTTAATTTTATGTCTTTTATCATTTTTTTTAGAATTGTAATCTGAACCTGATAATTGTGCAAAAAACTGGGTAAAAAGCTAATCACAATACATGCAAATGCCAATTTACTTTTTTGTAACCTTCTTAATTAATTAAGCACTGAATAGGTAAATCAGAAAAAAAAAAGATTAAATATGCACCTGCTAATTTCATCAAATACTGAACTTGTACCGATGAAAACCAAAAAGACCAAATCGATCATGCGCTACAAAATATTTATACTTCTCTTTTCTATAGGAATTAGCCAGCATGTGCTAGGCCAAGAGGACACCACCAAAACCAAGGAACCCTCAAAATTTGACGCATTCAACAAAAAAGCTGAAAGGCTTTTTACTTTTTTGCCCGTGCCTTTGTACTCCTACTCTACTGAGGCGGGTAACATTGTAGGCTTGGCCAAGTTCAACATGATAAGACTTGACAGAACGGACACCATTTCGCAGCCATCTAAAATTTCCGAACTAGTAACTGTATCTTCCAAAGGAAGGGTAAAAGTGGCCGTGACCACCGATTTGATTTGGGATGAAAACAAATACATGGTACTCGGCTATATTTATTTCAAAAAACAAGAAGAATACATTTTTGGAATTGGCAATGACGTAACTATTCAGGATGCTGAGGAGTTTGGATATTCACAATTTCGTTTCTCCAATACTCTGTATCGCAGGGTGGTCAAAAACCGCAAATTTTATGTGGGTTTAGGATTTGATATTGCTGACTATACTCAAATAGTCTATA
>JAUICR010000139.1 GCA_030427785.1 Bacteroidia bacterium
ATTATCGGCCAAAATCCAAAGAATGGATTTATCACAGAACAGAATCAGTTTATTCATCCTGATTTAAACTTCTCTATTAAATTTCCGGATAAATGGAAAACCAACAATACACCTGAGGCACTTACAGCCATGAATGAAAAATCAGGAGTAGGATTGGTACTTGGTATAGATGATAAATATTCAACACTAGACTCTGCTATGGAGGCTTACGCTAAAAAAGTGGATAGTAGAAGCTTGAAATTGACCGTAAACAAAAATGTAAAAATCAATGGCTTTGATGCAGTAGAGTTACTGGTAGAAAACAACTCAGGCAGGGGAGCCAAATCTGTAGTGTATTGGATTAAAATGAATGGCCTTGATGGCTTTATCCAAATAACGGGAACCGCAAATTCAGCTAAGGCTTATGACAGCCTAATGAAAAGTATAGATTCATTTAAAAAGCTAGATGACGCTGACCGAAGCAAAGTGGTAGTAAAACGCTTGAAACACGAGAAAGCACCAAATACCACACTTGAGGAATATGCCAAACAAAAAGGCCTAACCAAGGAGCTAAAACCTTTGGAATTGATTAATGGTATAGAAGCTACAGATAAAATTGAAACTGAATTTGTAAAGTACTTTTCAGTAACGCAGTACTAGGCATATTCTAAATACGAGCGATTGCTAAATACAATGGCTATCTAATGTTATAGTGTGCAAGCCGGCTTTGTTTTAGTAAAAAGGGGCATGCCGTTTACAGGAGTTAGGTAGCAAGGGTTTATAAGCGAAAACTCTACAGGATTGGTTTTATCTTCATTGTAATACAGCAGCAGCTGATCACCATTGCGTTTCCATTTTCCTTTTTGCACATAAGGCTTATCGCGTTTGTTTACCATTTGTATTTGGCCACTATGGTAGGTACTGAACCTGTTAAACCTTTTGAGCGTAATATAGTTTACACTACTAGGGCCGTGTGCAATCTCCATGCTCGATCCATCTTCCTTATGAATCCATGTATGGCCTTCGGTCAAATCCTGCTCATAGGTTCCTAGCAAGTCCTTTTTAGTGATTTCTTGGCCATAAATACTCAAGGAAAATAAACTCAAAGCGATAATTAGCACCTTTTTATTCATAGGAGAAAGATAGCAGAATTAATTTTCGTAAGCAGTGAGACCCTCTCTCACCCAGTTGTGTATCTCTGTAGTTTTCTTTGTTTGCAAATCAAACATTACCTGCACCGTTGTGCCCGAAGCATGAACTACTGTTTGGCCTTTCACTTCGCTTACCACTACATATTCTAATTCAAAACTTTTGTTGCCAATCTTTGAAGTGCGCATCCATACCTCTGCTTTGCTAGCGCTTAGGCGCAATTCCTTTTGGTAGGCAACTTCTACATTGGCAATAAGAAACATGTGCTTGTGCCAGTCCCATCCGGGTGCTGCCTCCATCATATAATATCCACGTGCTACTTCAAAATAGGTGATATACACAGCATTATTTACATGGCCCAAAGCATCCATGTCTTTCCAGCGCATTTGTATTGGGTATTTGAATTTGAATTGAGATAGGTCTTGCATCTTATATTTTTAGGTGGGCAAAAGTAGGTAAGGGGATTAGACTTTCTGGAAATAGTTGATTTTACTCTATCCCAACTTAGCAAGTATAGTTCGGGCACGCGAATGATATCCGGCACTTTGATTCTCTCGGTTTTCCTCAATAGTGAGTTTCAATTCGGGCTGAAGTTCGGGGTAAGTTTTACTAATGTTAAAAGCCACCGTCATAGCGAAAGCCTTAATGGCTACAGGTGTTTTGGTATTGTTCAAATCGCGTATACAAAGGCTAAAAAGAGTGCCGCAATACGATTGGGGTGTAGTGATATCCTGAAGAATACGATACAGGTTTCTACTTACTGCATCATGAGGTGGTTTTTTTAGGAATAGCATTATTTGATCAAAATGGGGGAGAAACCATTCGGGCTTTTTTTTACCTAGCATGCCCAAGGGCCACGATGCTCTTTGTACAATGCGGTTGTCTTTATGAAATAGGAGCGAAAACAATTCCTCAAAGCTATCAGGATGTGCCAGGGTGTAGCTGGCTATTTTCTGTGCATTTTCTTTGCTGTGTATTCTGGCTATTTCCGTTTCAAAATCCATTTGCTTTGATAAATTACAAGTGCTGAAATTGCAAAAAAATAGCAAGGCTAAGAAACTTTGAGCTGTTAATTGAGGGATGCTTGATCAACAAAATACAAATGGAATGCAAAAATTAGAACAGTGAGAATAGGGTTTGTGCTTATAAATAATTGAAATTGATGAAGCTAGCCAAACCTTCGGAAAGCCAATGAATCGGTTTTTGATTATTGAGATTCAATAAATTACACACTAAGATTACGGAAAACATCGCGTATATTCGCGCCCAATTTTAAGAAAACAGATTTGAAAAATTTTGAGGCCCTCGGGCTATCTGCCGAAGTGCTAAAAGCCCTAAGTGAAATGGGCTTTGAACAACCTACTGAAATCCAAAGTCAGACGATTCCATTGTTATTGGAAAAGCCACAGGATTTTATTGGCTTGGCACAAACAGGAACAGGAAAAACTGCAGCCTTCGGCCTTCCCTTATTGGAGCTAATTGATATCAATGAAAAAAATGTACAAGCATTGATATTAGCCCCTACGCGCGAATTGGCGCAGCAAATTGCTAAACAATTACAGGAATTCTCTAAATACTTAGGCCGCCTCAATGTGGTAAGTGTTTTTGGTGGAGCAAGTATCTCTCAGCAGATAAATGACATCCGTAGGGGCGCACAAATTATTGTGGCCACACCGGGTAGATTGATTGACTTGAGTAAGAGAAAAGCGGTAAATCTTGGAACACTGGAATATGTGATTTTAGATGAAGCCGATGAGATGTTGAATATGGGATTCAAGGATGACTTGGATTATATTTTGGCGCAAGCCCCAGAAGATAAAATTACTTGGTTGTTTTCAGCTACTATGCCTAATGAGATTAAGCGTATGGTGAAAAACTATATGATTAATCCAGCCGAGGTAAAGGTAAACCAAGAGAACATTGTAAATACCAATATAGAGCACCAGTACGCTGTGATAAAGGCTTCGGATAAATCGGAAGCTTTGCGCAGAATGATGGATTTTGATCCAGATATGTACGGGGTAGTGTTTTGTAGAACCAAGCGCGATACACAGCGTGTGGCAGACGAATTGGTGGCTAGTGGTTATGCTGCTGAGCCTTTGCACGGAGACCTATCGCAAGCGCAGCGCGATGCTGTAATGCGTAAGTTTAAATCTAAGACAGTGAAGCTAATGATTGCTACAGATGTGGCAGCCCGTGGTATTGATGTAAACAATCTTACTCATGTGGTTCATTTTGCTCTGCCGGATGACCCTGAGTACTATACCCACCGTAGTGGCCGTACGGCTCGTGCCGGAAAAGAAGGAATTTCTATTTCGCTAATCACCAAAGGTGAAATGCGCAGAGTGAAATACCTGGAAAGTAAATTGGGTATTAAATTCCAAAAGGCGATGATTCCTGCCATTGAAGAAATTGCAAAAAATCGTATTTCACATTGGGCAGCAAAATTGGCCGATCAGAAGATAAGCCCAAACCTTACAGAGGAAATGATGGGTGAAGCCAACCTTATGTTGGTGGAGTTTAGCAAGGAAGAATTGGTGGCAAAATTTGTAAGTGCTCAATTAGACCGTATTTCTACTAAAAATTCCTTGAACGATCTTAATGATACTTCAAAAGGTAGAGCTTACGAAAACGATAGAGGAGGAGACCGAGGTGGCCGCGGAGGCCGAAGAGAGCGTGACGCTAGAGGCAATGAGCCAGGTATGAGCCGATACTTTATCAACCTTGGTACTATGGATCAGTTGAACAAAGGTGGCTTGCTTCGTTTTATATGCGATAACACAGGTCTTAAGGGTAGCGATATTGGACGTATTAGCCTAGATCAGCGCCATGCTTACTTTGATGTAACCGAGGCCAACTCAGGCCGTATTGGTAAATTAGATGGTCAAAAATTTGATGGACGCGATGTACGTGTAAACCGCGATGATGCTGGAGGAGTAAAATCTTCTGGTGGGGGTGGCGGTGGTCGCTTTTCGGGCGGAGGCAAAAGACGCTCTGGCGGAGGTGGCGACAGACGCAGTAGCGGTGGCGACAGACGTTCCGGCAGTGGCGGAGGCGGTGGAAGAAGAAAACGTTTCTAAAAATAAAAGATACTCACCATGAAGAATTTTGCCTTTGTATTAATTGCATTTTGTCTTCTTGGTAGTTCACAAAAACAGCCAGCTCAGTTAGATCAATTGAGCTGGCTGCTTGGTTCTTGGGCCAGCACCCGAAATAGTGACCAAAAGCAGTCTTACGAAATATGGACGAAAGTTTCTGATACTAAATATGCGGGCTTTGGCTATGCACTAAAAAATGGTGATACCACCTTTAGCGAAAAGCTTGAAATCCTGGAGCACGATGGGCAGCTTTTTTATGTAGCCGATGTATCGCACAATACCGACCCGATATTTTTTAAGATGGATTTTGTTTCGGATACACTTTTTAGTTGCACTAATCCATTTCATGATTTCCCTCAAAACATTGCCTATCGTAGAGATGGCAACAACTTGTACGCTCAGATATGGAATAAAAAGGATCGTATAGATTATTCCTTTGTAAAGGTGGATTAACGATTTGAGTGAATTCTCGATGTTTTTTTGATTATTATCGTAGCACCAAATAACGGTGTTTATTTGGTTGTCCTCAAAACTCAGAACCTGTAAATCCATCTTACAATATGATTTTTGCCGCTGTGGCTATTGCGTTGTTCTTCTATCTTGGCAAGGCTGATTACGATGAATTTAAGGCCATTGGCGACTTAAAGTCAATGGCATTACAGCGCAAAGGAGTTGTATTTAGCGCCCTTATTATTTTCATTTCTCTTTTCCTTGTATATGGTATTCTGCCCAATTCGTGGACAGTACACCCTATGCTCCATCATAATAGAGTAGTGGTTTATGCGCTTTCTATTGTTTTTTCATTTGCCATTTCTTTTTGTTGGTACATCTATCTTTCGTGGTTAGATTTATACGAAAGGGAGAGAACAAAATCTATCATACTCACCTTTGTGCTAGCCTGCTTTAGCACCTTTTTAGTGTTTCCTTTGAGTACACTTATGGGGCAGTATACTTTTCAGCTCAATGGACTTTTTTGGAACGACCTCCAGTATTGTATTTTCAATATCGGTATGGTAGAGGAGTTTGTAAAAATTCTTCCTTTCCTGTTTGTACTTAAGTTTACCAAGGCTATAAATGAGTCTTACGATTACATTTTATACGGAGGTGTTTGCGCCTTAGGATTTGCGTTTGTAGAAAACACCATGTATTTGGAGCGGAGCAACCTTTTTTCATTGAATGGACGGGCTTTGTATTCTACTGTGTCGCACATGTTTGATACGGGTATTATTTGCTACAGCATGGCTATGTCAAAACACAAAGGCAAGAGTGTGGTGCTAGGCTTTTTCATAGGTTTCCTGCTGGCGTCTATTGCCCATGGGTTTTATGATTTTTGGCTGATAAGCACAACCTATCGCTATGAGTTCATTACCATATTCTTCCTGCTTGCCAGCATTCATATTTTTACTGTGATGAAGAATAATTTGATAAACATCTCCGAGTTTTTTGATCCTATAAAGAAGCTTAGGGCCAACCTCAATAAGTTTAAGTTATTCAATACCCTATTGCTTATCATTTTTGGTGGCAACCTGTTTATCTATTTGCTGAATGGTCCTGAGGTAGCTCATCGCTTTTTGATACACAGCCTTACTTTCAATACCTATTTATTGGTTTTTCTCGCCATTAGTTTCGGAAGCATTAATATAGTACACGGCTACGTGGCACCTATAGTTCTGAGTCTTAGGTTTTATTTACCTCTGGTAAATCGTCACCCAAATTACCTGATGGATCAGTTTACTATGCAGGCTATGCCTTATGGCAAAAAAAGTAGAGTAAATGATGGAATTGCCCGCTTTTTACCGCTTAAAGGAGTACTAAGCAAGCGAATAGTAGTGGAAGGAGATTTTAATTGGTATCACTTTACTGCAAGCGAAGGACTGGAAAACCTGCTACAGTATGGGCCACAAATTGTAATTAGGCCTATTACTATCACACACAATATGCGAGACGGGAAAGTGCATATTGTACGTATCGGAATAATTAAAAAACCAGAAGACATAGAGGAGGTGGAGCTAAGGAGAAATCATATTCAAATGGTGGGGAATATGCAATTGATTTTTGCCCGACCTTTTTAGTAGCTACGTCATCATCTATTTTGCAAATAATGAGTTTACAAAGGTTTTCAAAATATGAAGCCATGAGCCTCTAGAGCTGATGCTTTTGCTAAAAAACTTAATGGTGGCAGGAACCAAAACTGCAAGTGCCAGGTTTCTAAAATCAGAACTATTGTTTTTTGATTTTCCATCAAAACGTGAAGTAATAAAGTTGCCTACTTTACCTAATATCGCTTTGGAAGAAACAGAGCGATCTATGGCTATTTCCAAGTTTTTTTTGTGAAACTCAGATTGCATGCGCAGATGTGCCTGTGCATTTTTTAAGGATTGAAGGTCAGTGATCTTTATGTTATTCTTCGTCATCTTCGTGCAGTAGGTTTATTATTTGATTGGTCAATTTTTCCTTGTATTTCTTTCTCCCTGTTTTTAGCAGAATAAACACAAGAATGCAAAACCCGCCCATGGATAAAAAGCCAATAGAATTATGACCCGTAAGCTCACCTATAAATAATGCTAGGGCTACTGTAAGAAAAACTAAACCCATTAGAAGGGCAATATATACAAGTAATGAGCTGATAATAGAGGAGCCAATTTTGGCCGAACGTTCGGTAAGGCCTAGTTTAAAAAGTAATACTTGAGCTCGCGTGTACTCTTCTAAATGCTCCCTTACTTGCCTCCAATCTTCATCTTCTTTCATATACAACTAGTTACGATAATTCGTCTTGGATTTTTTCCTTTGTTTTTTCTACAACGTTTTCGGCCATATCTTTCCCTTGTTCTGCCAGACCCTTTATACTGCTAGAAACATTTTCTAAAAGTTCATCAATGCGTTCTCTTTTAGAAATAAACAACATTGCTAATCCTGCACCTACAGCTGCACCCGCCAAGGCTGCAATCACCATTTTGCTGGTGCTATCTGATTCTTTTTTTTCTTCTTGAAGACTCATAATTTTGATGTTTTTAATTAATAAACTTAGTGAAGTTAAGCATTTGATATACTAAAATAATTACACAAAGCAAGCTACACAAAAAGGTTTATGTGGCATAAGCAATAGCCTGCCAATTTGAATCGGGTTTTTACATTTCGCACAATTTCCGAAATTATCGTAGCCTATATTATTTCAGGCAGCCTTTAGTCCTTCTAGCTTTTGAATTGCCGTATACAATGCAGCTTCGTTTACACTTTTATTGTTAATGGCATCCATTCGCGAAACCCTGCCAATGGAGTTATCGGGGGCTATTGGCTTAGTAAGCTTTTCATAGTTAGTTATTGATTTCTCAGTTCGTGCTATTTCTGACTCTATCATAAGCTGTACCTCTTCTCTGCTTTTGGCTTCCATCACCTCTAATTATTAAATTACTGCAACAGGAAAATTAATATATGCTACGAATTACAACTCTACGGCCATTAAAATCAAAACTTGACTTAGCCTCCAAGCCAAGCATTTTTTGGGCTAAGGGAGCCCGTGGTGCTATAGCTATTATTTCTTTATTTTCAAGTTCAATTTTTCCTAAACCTACAGATATAAAGAAGAAGCCCACATTAGTTTCTACCAATGCACCACTTTCAACCCTAGTGCAAGCTCTGTGATGTGGTACACGAACTAATGTTTGTTCCAGCTTTTGTACCTCCCTTAGTTGTTTTCCCATTTTTTCTTGCTCTAGCTGTATCATCGCTCGGCCTGTTTCATGTTTGTCACCAGCAGTGCTTTTAGCCTCAGAACCTAATGATTTTCTTGTTTCAGCAAACCGCTCGTCAATGAGCCGTTTTTTTGTCTGGACTATTTTTTTGAGTTCTTGATGAACTTGTGATTTAAGAAACGAGATGTCTACTTTCATAAGATATTGTAGAAAACAAAGTACGGCAATAATTGGATGCTCATTTTCAACAAATCTGAAAAATGTAGCTTTACTAAAAATCCATATTCTTATGAAGTCTATTTTTTTTACCCTAATCACTACCTTTTCTTTCGGCCTATCAGCCCAACTTCAAAAGCCTGATGAGTGTATTAGTTACTATGCTGTAAATGGTAATTTCGTCTATTCAGGTCACTCTTTCTTTACCTACGATATTAATACGGCTGAAAAAATCCATGAGTTTGGTCTTGATACTATAACAGGAGATACAATCTATATTTTTGAAATTACGCATCACACACCCTCACATTCTACCACTATAGATAAAAGACCTGATGGAAATGGGAATATGCAACTAGATGCTAAGTACGAGCAAGAAAACGACCCCAAAGGTTTTCCCATTAGCGGTTTAAGTTACAAATGGGTGAATGGGTCATGGGAACTTCAAGATTGGAGTTTTAGATTCACCTATAGCCATCAAGGAAGTGAAATTACTGAGTGCATTTATGAAATCTACCAGAATGGAGTTTGGAAGCCAAACTCACGAAAAACCTATTCGTTCAATGGGACCTATTCGGTAGTGATTGAGAGTTTTATTCCAGATGGAAATGGGGGATGGGATAGGAATCAAAAATTAACTCAGACAAATAATGGTCAAGTTATAACGGAGGATGTAGTTACAGTAGACCCTAACACGAATGCCGAAACACCGGCATTATACCGAACCTATACTGTGAACAGCGCAAATCACACTATAGACACATCGCATCCAGAACCTTTTTTGTACAATTTTGAAAATGATGCCGATAACAAAACAATTGACGTTTATGATCAAAACCAAACCTTGCAGTTATTTGAACTTATTGTTTACGCCACTATTAGGGATACTACTCGAACAACTGTTTTTCGCCACGACACTTCTAGCTTTTACGAAGAATACAGCCGTACTCTCCAGGTAGCAGACCAAAAGGACCAAGGAATTTTGAACATAAATCAACTATGGATTGGTAATACATGGGTAACCCAGAGTGGTTTTAGAAACACTAGGCATTACAATGCCAATCAAATGAATCAAGTGGTGTCTGAGCAGTTCAATAGCATTACTATGCAATTTGAAAATTATGCTAAAAACAAGTATAAATTCAAATCTGGTGTAGGAATAGATGAGATGGAATTACATTTTAATATTTTTCCAAATCCGGTGACAAGGTATCTTAAGATAGAAGGGCAAAGTATTGGTCTTGAACTCCTGTTGTATGATTTGAAAGGGCAGAAGTTGCTCGCCCATAGTTTAAAACCAGACTCA
>JAUICR010000140.1 GCA_030427785.1 Bacteroidia bacterium
TGGAATATAGATTTCATAATCATCAATACCCCATCCACCTTTAGCGCTAGATTGTGACATACTACTATTTGATGCAAATTCAAATTTCGTTCTAAGAACAGACAATGAATCACCATCCCACTCATTTAACGGGAACATGGTATAAATCCAACCGTTGGCCGCACCAGTTTTTACGCAACTTGGAGTAGGGGTGGTAGATATTACAAATGCGGGTTGATTATTGAAGAATGCTGAACTTGGTGTACCTAAACAGGTTCCATGCCAGTTGATTCCAATATTAGCTCCCTGCAGAGAGTTACCTAGTACTTCCCAGTTTCCGCCTGTATTGTATAAAACAGTACCTGCAGAGTTGAATGTGGTATTGGCGGTAGAGTTACCAAAGTCAATATTTTGGTAAAATCTTAATTCGGCTCTAAATACGGTATCAAACTCGTCAAATATTGGCATAAATAGCGGCTCTCTGGTGTTTACCAAATAAGGACCATCAAGATTTGTAACCCATGCATTAGGAGAACTTCTTGCGTTCAAGATATTCCCTGAGCTAGGAGTTCCTAACTCCCACTGCAACAGACCTACACCCTGGCTAGCAGGTGGTACATCTGGGTATGTTCCATAGATTTCGTAATTACATGGATCGAAATTGTTTGAAAATGGAATAGGAATAGTAGTGGTAGCAATAATATTCCTTTTGATGGTATCATTAAATCTATGCGTATCTCCTGTAGTGGAATTTGTTCCATTTACATTAGAAGTATAAGCCATAAATTCAAACTCACCTTGTGGATAGGTTATACCGCTTGTAAACTGAACACTAGCTACATTACCTGGAGCTAATGCTAGTCCTGAAGCATATTGAGAGTACACAGTACTCTGACCCTGGTTAGGTCCACATAGCGGAGTAATTTTTACATTAACGGTACAGGTATTAAGCGTAGCTGTACCAAGATTAACAATAGAAACAGTTCCATTAGTTTTCAAACCAACCCCAGCACTTCTATAGGTAGGTTTGTCTATACTATAGGCTCCCGCATCATTAGTTATACGGTCGTACACTCTAATATTATCAATAGCAAAGTTGGTAGCATTACCAGCTCCAGATCTAAACACTTTAAATCTTATTTTCAAAGATTGACCTGCGTATGCTGTCAGGTTTACTCGATGCATTTCCCATCTATCCAGTTCGGAGTTCTGAGGAGCATTACCATTAGTTAGTGTGCTTACTGTAGTCCAAGTGTCCAAATCTTCATCTTCTTCAGATACTTGAATTTCTACTTTACTAAAGTTAGACCCATAGCCGTGATAGAAGTATTCAAATACTGGATTGGTCATACCAGCAAAGTCAAAACATAAGGATCTCATAAAGGTTTCGGCACTACCAGTTGTATTGTTTGACTCAGCGTATAGATATTGGCCCTCGTAATGATAACCAATTGCTGGTCCTGAATTACGCGTAGGCGTAAAGTCATCCTTATTTACTTGTAATCTGAAATTTGGAAGTACGCCATTGGTAAATATCCAATTGTTGTTACCAATATTCTGAGTATTTGGAATACCATTTTCAAAGTTTTCAAAATAAGGGAACGTATTAATGGAAGCTACATAATTAATAGCTGGCCCTTTAGCTGTATCGTTTGAGTTGTCCACATCTCCTACAGCACCAGTCCAGGTAGCAATTTGATAAGAACCAAAAGTTGGGAAACTAGCATTTTGACTAAACACGTGTGTCACAGTATCACCCAACATTAAGGTTTGGTAAATAGTATCCCATACAGCCGTTCCACCATTAATATTGTATGCAACAGGTATGGTATCTATTGTTTCACAACCGTTATTAATTACTGTCATCTTAACGGGTTGACTGGAGTAATCGCAAAATCCATCCTTAGGAAGGTTGTTACTCAAGGTAATCATGTCGATTGGGTCAGGTTCGTAGATACGAATGTCGTCAATAGCAATATCACCATTAGCTCCATTTCCCTTAAGTCCATTGAATCTGATACGGATTATTTCACTTTTAAATGGATCCAAGCTAATGATACCACGTTGCCAAGGATCCCCTTGATTGGTTTGCTGCTCACCATTTACAATTTTATAGTTTTTATGCCAGTCAAACTGATTGTTTCCTGTATCTATTTCCAGCTTAAGAGTTCCAGTGTTATTACCATACATATGATAATAAAACTCTAGTCCCAAACAGTTAGCGTTACTTCTTAAATTAATACAGGGCGTGTTTAAGTGGCTCGAACTTCCACTCGGGCTTACTTCGAGATATGCATATTTTCCGTTTCCTGTTGTATGATCTCCCAAAGGACCCGTATAGGGTGAGCTTGGAGTAGTACCAGAATTTATAGTCCAGCCAAATCCTGGCTGTGCAGCAGGGGCTCTGTTTTCCCAATAATATGGAGCATCTGTAGGTACACCACGAATCCACCCAGTACCTGATTGACCCCATTCAGGACCTTCAAAATCAATTACATAGGGGAATGTTTGTATAAGTAGAGGATAAGCACCACAATCTGGGGCACCGCACTTTGCTGGTAAAGCAGAATCAATCCAAAAAGTGTAGAATCCAGTATATGTGGAAGGATCTAACTGAGTATTTGTAACGTAGAATAAATCCGGTGATCGAGCAGAATTGTTCAGGCTAATTAATGGGCAACCAATATCTTCTGCCACTAAATACCACCTTACTGTGTCTCCCAAATTTACACCAGGAATAGTAGCCTCGTATTCTGTACCTCCAATATTTGCCATTTTTAAATGAGAAAATGGCATTACCTCATTGATACTATAATAGATAGAAACACTATCTACTCCAGTGTTGTGACCTCCTACATCGGTTACTTTAGCTCCTACTTTATAGTTAGGTGTTTGATTAGCTACTAAGCCATTTTCTGGCTGATTAGGGTAACAGATAGGAATAGGGGTATAATTAAAATCAATTTTTGGTGGCTCTAATTCGCAGGGAGAAGCAGTAACCACAATATCATCTACCCACCATCCTGCTAGATAACTGTTTGGCGGGTAAAGTGGGTTAGAGGGTGGCCCAGTAGGCAATGCAAAACGCACTTCGGCAGTAAAACGCAAGCGTACATCCGGATAACCTGTATTTGTAACTAGATTAGAGGCTAATCCAGAAAGATCAAACTTTTCGGTAGCCCACCAGCTATTGGTAGGGGTAAGACTGTTTCCAGCGGTGGTGGCCGATTGTTGCCACAAATCACCTTGCCCTTGATATGAACCTTCATTAAAGTAACTCAAGTTGCTGTATTGCGATAGACCTGGGCCAATATCACTTCCTTTATAATAAGCCTTATCAATATCCACCCAAGTGGTACCTGCATCCACGGATATTTCTATTCTTCCTCTGTTTAGGATATAGATTTTACAGATGTGCTTAAACGTTAAAAACACATAAGGTTTACCTATGGTTGAAAAAGGATCGGTTTCAAAGGTAATCTCGGTAAGTAATGGGGCAGGAATAGCCCTTCCAAGCTTGGTATGATACGAAGCGTAGGGGGTTCTGTATAAATTGCTAGTGTCTTTCCACATGGACGCATTAGGAGGTGCACCTATAGAATAGTTGGTTACACTATCAGGGCCATTATATATAGTGTCAAAGGTTTCAATGAAAACCGTGTCCATTTGGGCCGAGCTGCTAATACTTGCAAAGACTACAAAAGACAACAGGAGTATAAACTTCCTCATAATTATTGATATTGGATATTGAGTTTACTTAGATGCAATAGGCACAAAGATAAAATTCTAGCTTAAAAAACTAGAGCCTATTTATTTTAGGGAGAGCTTCATTATTTAACGTTAATGCTAACCAATTGGTTATCTTCTAAAAAGAGGCTCAAATGATCATTAATATTTACTTTTCCTACGCCACTTGGAGTGCCAGTAAATATCAAATCACCAATTTTCAAGGTAAAAAAAGATGAGATGTACTCAATCAAATGGTCAACTGAGAAAATCATATCTGCAGTATTTCCAAGCTGTTTAGTTTCACCATTTTGTTTTAAGCTAAAGTTTAAGCGGTTGATATTCTCAAAATCGCCTACCGAAACAAACGTGCCTACTACAGCTGATCCATCAAAAGCTTTGGCTTTTTCCCAAGGGAGGCCTTTAGCCTTTAACTCGGCCTGTACATCTCTAGCGGTGAAATCGATTCCTACGGAAATTTGGTCGTAATATTTATGGGCAAACCTGGCCTGAATGTTTTTTCCTAATTTATTAATCTTTACCACCAGCTCAGCCTCATAGTGCACATCATTTGAAAAGTCGGGTAAAAAGAATGGCTGCCTTTTTAATACCAAGGCTGTTTCGGGTTTCATAAAAAGAACGGGCTCTTTCGGAACTTCATTTTTTAGCTCAGTAGCATGTTCGGCATAATTGCGCCCTACGCATATTATTTTCATGAATTCAGTTTTCGAAGGCGAATTTCAGTTAAAACTTTTTTAGTGTATAAAGGGAAATCAGCATTTTGCATCCAGCCGTAGTATCCAGGGTTTTCGTCTAGCACATATGCCACAGGACGATTCTTGTATTTACCAAAACTAAAACACTCTTGATCCTCCTTGTTAAGAATAATAAATCCGGCAAAGTCAACCGCTCTGAATCGATTGCTGAACTCAGCCAAATGTGAAATGTCATTTTCTAAATCCTCATACTTATCAAGCTGTGCTTTCAAAATTTCATAGGTAGCCAGGGTATCTGCCTCAGCGGTATGCGCCCCTTCCAAATCTTTTCCACAATAGAAACGATAAGCGGCACTAAGGGTGCGCTGCTCCATTTTGTGAAAAATATTTTGAACATCCACAGCCCTTCTTTTGCTCATATCAAAGTCGATACCGGCACGCAAAAACTCTTCGGCTAATACAGGGATGTCAAATTTATTGGAGTTGTAGCCCGCTAAGTCTGAGTCCTTAATAAGGTCATGCACCTTTTGAGCCATTTCTTTAAACGTAGGTTCATTAGCCACCATTTCATCTGAGATGCCATGTATCTCTGTTACTTCTGGCGGAATAGGCATTTCGGGGTTTACTCGCCAAGTGTAGCTTTCCTTATTTCCGTTCGGAAAAATTTTCAAAATCCCGATTTCTACAATTCGGTCATGGCTTACATTGATGCCCGTAGTTTCTAAGTCGAAAAAGCAAATGGGGCGCTGGAGTTTAAGTTCCATATAATAATATTAGTTGATAGATAAAAAACATCCCGCATATAGCGGGATGTATGAGATAGCAAAAGCTATAATTATGTAATGCGATTAAAAATCTTGATTTGGGTCAAAAGCCTCAAGGTAATCAGCTACTTTTCTAACAAATGCGCCACCCAAAGCTCCATCTACCACACGGTGGTCGTAGGAGTGCGATAAGAACATTTTGTGACGAATACCGATAAAGTCACCATCAGGTGTTTCTATTACTGAAGGCTTTTTATTAATACTGCCCACAGCAAGAATAGCTACCTGAGGTTGGTTGATAATAGGCGTTCCCATTACGTTTCCAAAAGTCCCGACATTAGTCAAGGTAAAAGTTCCACCTTGAATATCATCTGGCTTAAGCTCGCTGTTTCGCGCTCTTTTTGCCAAATCGTTTACAGCTTTAGTCAATCCCACTAGGTTAAGCTGATCAGCGTTTTTAATAACTGGTACAATCAGGTTGCCACTAGGTAGGGCTGCGGCCATACCGATATTAATGTTTTTGCGCTTAATGATTTGCTCACCATTCAATGAAACATTGATCATTGGGAAATCGCGAATAGCCTTAGCTACAGCTTCCATAAAGATTGGGGTGAAAGTGATTTTTTCACCTTCGCGCTTCATAAATGCGTCTTTTACTTTGTTTCTCCAGTTTACAATGTTGGTTACGTCAGCTTCTACAAATGAAGTAACGTGGGGCGAAACGTGCTTAGACATAACCATATGCTCTGCAATTTTCTTGCGCATACGGTCCATCTCTATAATTTCATCGCCACTACCGGCACTTACCGGTGGTGCCTGTATAGTTTGTGGGGCAGGTGCAGGTGTGCTTCTGCTTGATGCCGCAGGTGCACTGGAGGGTGCTGCAGCAGGGGAAACAGCAGCAGCTGGTGCTTTTCCACTTTTCTTATTTTCTACTAAGGTCAGAATATCGGCTTTGGTTACTCGGCCTTCAGCTCCTGAGCCCTTAAGGTTATCAAGTTCGGCTACACTTATGCCTTCTTCTTTGGCTATACTTCGTACAAGCGGTGAGTAGAAGTTACCATTAGAGCTGCGTGGTATTTCAGCAGTTTCTACAGCCTGTGTTACCATTTGCTGAGCATCAGCTACAGCACTGGCAGCAGCAGGAGTTTCAACTTTAGCAGTTTCGGGGGTGCTACCGTTTTGTGAGGGAGCATCTGCACCTGCTGCATCTGCATCGGTCTCTATTATAGCAATTACTTGCCCTACTTGCACTACATCATCCTCGCCAAATAGTTTTTCTTTAAGTACCCCTTCAGTAGGAGATGGCACTTCACTATCTACCTTGTCTGTGGCAATTTCGAGTACCGACTCTTCCATCTCAATGGTTTCGCCTACTTCCTTTAGCCATTTGATGATAGTTGCTTCTGCTACACTCTCGCCCATCTTGGGCATGATTAGTTCTACTTGTGCCATATGTTGTCTAAAAGTTATTCTTCTGATTAGGGTCGCAAAGGTAAAAAATAGGACACTAAATAAAGTCGTTCAAAACCAAGTCAATATCTTATTGCGAAGTATTTTTTCCAGTTAAAAAAATCACACAATACTTATGAATCGCCTAAGCCTCGATAACCAGAAATTATAAATTGTAAATCATTCCAAACCTTGTAATTTTTTGCGTAAAGCTGATTGATATGATTTACAGCTGTTTCATCTTTTTCTCTAAGCCCACTACCTTGTGTAGTTTTAAGCACGGCTTTTTTCAGTTTTGGTAAATGATCTGTAGCAGTTCGGGTATCATAGCCAATCCAAGTTCTTTTGCCGGAAAGCACCGAAAAGATGTTTTTATAAAAATGAGCCTTTTGATGGACAAACCAAATAAGAACTGGAGAAATCAACAGTAGTACAAGGGCTACCCCAATATCAAGTAATCTCTTGGCACGTTTATTTGCTGGTTTCGAAATATCATTAAACTGTATAGTGTACCACGAGCCTTGGCTATCGATAGAATTACTACCTATCACAAATTCACTTTCGGTAGGGGCAATTTTTATTTCTACACGTGTAGGATTCAACTCGGTCATTTTTTTGAAAATGTCATTGCCCGATATATCGCGCGAGCAAAAGATAACTTCGTCAATGGCAAAAATGCGAACCAAATCCGCAAGGTTATCAGCTGTGCCTATGTATTTTTCGTTCGGAATTTCTTGGTTATTAGGCGCTACAAATCCTAAATAGGATATTCGTCCGGATGTTTGGTTTATAAGCTGCTCTACTCTCGAAGCTTCATCCGGCTGTCCGGCTATCAATATTCTTCTATCTTCCTGATTGATGGAAATCAATCTGCTCTTGGTGAGCTTTTGCCAAATAAGGCGCATTAATGGAACGGAGAAAACCGCCCACACCGAACCTAACAATATGATGGCTCTTGAAAAACGAAACTCTTCAGGTACCAAACTATAGCCTACAAGTATAGCCACACTTCCAATAATGATTCCTTTGAGTATACTATAAACGCGCGTAGGTTTTTCGTATCCGCCATTTAAGAATATTCCAATAATCCATGTAAGAGCATAAATAGGAAAGGCTGTCCAGATGAGGTCAGTAGGATACTCGCCTCCTACAATAAAGCGGTGATTGTGTTCCCAATACTCCTTTATATAGTATAAGCCCGTGAGCAAAACGACCATGTCGGCCACAGGAAGTGCCAGTGCATTGATAAGCCTTTTAAGAACCGACATTCCAGCCCTAAGGTAAATGGCAAGCCCTATCATAAAATTGAAAACCTTGGCATAAGTGCCGCTAAAATGCTTGCGGGCAAAAATGGCCATGGCCTTATAAAACACATATACATAATTGAGGCTGCCTTTTTTGGTGCTCTCACCTTTGTAATGAATTATGCTGGTATCGGCCAGGTAGTAGTTTTTATATCCGGCTTTTAATATGCGGTAAGAGAGGTCAATATCCTCACCGTACATAAAGAATTCTTCGTCTAGCAATCCTGATTTTTCGAGAGCCGAAACGCGCATCAGCATGTAGGCTCCGGCCAAAATCTCTATTTCATGATTTTGATCCTTATCCAAATGGCCCATGTGGTAACGGGCAAATTTTGGTGATTTTGGAAACAAAGAAGACAGCCCAAATATTTTGTAAAACGAAACCCAGGGTGTGGGCAAGCCGCGCTTACTTTCGGGAAGAAAGTTTCCCTTACCATCAATCATTTTTACACCTAAGGCCCCAAGCTCAGGCTTTTCGTCCATGCATTTTAAGCTCAGGCTAAAAGTGTTTTCTTCTACTACTGTATCTGGGTTTAGCAAAAGCACGTACTCACCTTTGGCAATTCGTATCGCCTGATTATTGGCGGTAGAAAATCCAACATTGTCTTTATTAGCAATGCAAATCACTTCTGGGAATTTCTCTCGCACCATATCAATACTGCCATCAGACGAGGCATTATCCACCACAAAAACCTCGGAATCGATTCCGCGTAAAGCGATTTGAACCGAGCGTAAGCACTGCTCCAGGAAGTACTTTACATTGTAGTTTACTATGATTACGGATAACTTCATTTGGGTGTCCAGGGTTTTCCTAATGAGTCCGCAAGATAGTGCGCGTTAATTTTTGCATTGGCCTCATTTATCTCTGGTAGGTAAAAAATTTCAACTCCGTTATAATGTTCCTCTATAATTTCCTGCTCGGTGGCATAGTAATCGGTTTTTACCAAACTCGATTTTTCGTCTTTTAGTTCAACCTCGGGCCAATACCAGCCTGCTATTAAATATGCAGGTTTATCTTGGTTTAGCATCCAAAATATTACATCATCTACCAGTTTTGATTTTACCAATCGCTTACGATGGTCAATGATAGCGGGCCCTTGCAGCATATCAAAATAAAGGTCTTTTCCTCCGGCTTCAAAACTAATGGAAGCTCCAGTTGGCGGACTGCCTCTAAAATCGTTTTTATAATCAAAACCAAAGAGGAAGCAGGAGAGCACAGCAGTTACTGCAAAAAGTCGAGCATCATTTTGGTTAAACAGCTTGCCAAAATAGATTAGAATGAACGGAATAGCAGGAATGAAAAATTCAGCTTTGAAAGGCAATCGGATGAACACCATTAACTGCATGATGAAAATGATAATCAATGCCAAAAGAAATCCTTTTGGCAAAGCAGATTCCTGGGTTTTTCCTTGCCAAAAGTCGAAACCGGAATTGAGTTTACTCACTTTGAAAATTCCAAAAAACAGA
>JAUICR010000141.1 GCA_030427785.1 Bacteroidia bacterium
TATGGTAGAGTTAGTAGATGAAGAAGTTTCTAGAGCCTTAGGTAGAGATATATCTAGCTCTCGCATTGAAGCCCATTTGCTTAATGAAGTTGGCAGAAACACTTTTGAAGGAGAGGCTTTTCTTAAAACAGCCGATGACGAAATTCCTGTTGTTATATACATTAAGGTAACTAATGCCACAGAAGGAAATTCGGCCGCTGATGTAAAAATTAGCGTTAGAGCGTAGTACCTAAAATACTTTCCATAAAAAAACCTCTAAGCAGAACTTAGAGGTTTTTTTATGCTTTCATATACAAGTTGCTAAAACAGTCCGTTCAGCTCTGCGTCTATCCTATTTATAATTTTACCCAAATCCTCCGGATCGTTAGGAAACTTATTATCATCTACATTAATGATGAGTAGTTTGCCTTTGTCATATCCACTTATCCAGGCTTCATAGCGCTCGTTTAGCCTATTCAAATAATCCAAACGTATATTGTTTTCATAATCTCTGCCGCGCTTCTGTATTTGGTCTACCAAAGTGGGGATAGACCCTCTTAGGTAAATCAATAAATCTGGTGGTTTTATAAAAGATTCCATCAATCGAAACAGCGACATGTAATTCTCATAGTCGCGGCTTGGCATAAGACCCATAGCATGCAGGTTGGGCGCAAAAATGTGTGCATCCTCATAAATGGTTCTATCCTGAATCACGTCTTTTCCCGAATCGTGAATTTCCTTTACTTGACGAAAACGAGAATTAAGGAAGAAGATCTGCAAGTTGAAAGACCAGCGTTGCATTTCTCTATAAAAATCATCTAAATAAGGATTATCATCTACCTCTTCGTATTCAGGGTCCCAATTGTAGTGCTTCGCCAATAAGGAGGTCAAGGTGGTTTTGCCGGAGCCAATATTTCCGGAAACAGCGATATGCATATGATTAATGAAATTAAGATTTATGAAGCCCTAATATAAGGCCAACATCCCAAAAAGGGTTTGCAAATCTAAAATTTTGAGCCGACTATTCCATTTTACAAATGGCATTAATCCACATCATTTTCTACTGTAAATCTTAAGACTTTTGGCGCTTAGCAGATAGATTCGATTAGAACTTACTTTAAGTGAAGTAGTATTTTCATCCACCTTCATAAGTGTTGCCTTAGTTCCTGTACTTAGGTTGTACAGCACCACCGATCCATCCACTAATGCGTACACCAAGTTTTTGTAAATATCAAAAGAAGCAATGTTTTTAATAGGTATCACTTCTTCAAATGAACCTACAGCATCAAATACAAACAAACCTTTGGATGGCACATTCAAGTACACTTGATTGAGGGTACTCAGCAACCCTATTGGCTCGTTTTCGCCACCTATTATAGGTGTTATTGCTACAGATTTATTGGTAGCTATCTGTTTTTGCGGATTAACTCTATACAGCTTATCGGTAGATTGCTCATAGAGCCACACATTATTTTGGTCAGAAAACGAAACAAACTTCACATCGATAAATCCGAAATCGGAAAAATTGAAGGTGGATTTAGAATTCAACCTGTTATCTACTACCACCATTTGATTTACATCCCTGTAAAAAATATAAGGGCTCATTGCATTTCTTACTTCCACTTGATAAATATCTCCAAGAATAGGATCGCTAAATGAGGCTAGCTGCTCAGCTTTGTCATTGTACTTTAATAATTCAGAATCTCGAATGATATAAACATTATCAAACTGATCTATCGAAAAACCATCTACTGATTTTAATGGAATTTCCTGAAGCAAGGGCAAACCCTCTTGTGCCGAAAGTGTACTTATTGATACTAAAAAAATCAGAATGGACCTTATCATTCAGCAGTATTTAGGGTATTGAGCTGCAATAATTCCTCCATTATACCACGTGTGTTACTCAAGCGGGGCACTTTATTTTGGCCACCAAGCTTACCCTTGCTTTTTAGCCAATCATAAAATAAACCTTTGCGAGCTACTCGGATAATAGGCGGACGCAAGGCCATGTCCTTATGCCGTTTGGCCTCATAATCGCTATTTAGCTCTTTCAATCTATTATCCATGATTTTCGCAAAACGGTCAATATTATCAGGCGGTACAGAAAACTCAATAACCCACTCATGGCCCCCAGAATCTTTACCTTCCATAAATACCGGTGCAGCCGAATAATCTAAAATTGTAGCACCAGTTTCTTTGCAAGCTACCGATAGGGCATCGTCAGCATTTTCGATAATCAACTCTTCGCCAAAGGCATTGATAAAATGCTTGGTTCTTCCAGTAATCTGAATGCGGTAAGGACTTAGACTAGTAAAGCGAATTGTATCGCCCAAGATATAACGCCACAAACCTGCATTGGTAGAAATTACAATAGCATAATTTTCTTCCATATTTACCTCCGAAAGCCTAATGGTTTTAGAGTCTTCGCCCATAAATTTGCTCATGGGGATAAACTCGTAGAAAATTCCAAAATCAAGCATTAACAGTAGTGAATTGCTATCCGTTAAGTCTTGAATGCCAAAAAATCCTTCGGAGGCATTATAGGTTTCTAAAAAAGAAAATTTTGACTGATCGGGAATTATAGCCTCAAATTGCTTGCGATAGGGCGTGAAATTTACACCACCATGCATGTACAACTCCAGGTTTGGCCATACCTCGTGTAGATTGGATTTACCGGTTTTCTCCAGCACCTTCCTAGCCAAAATCAGCATCCAGGAAGGCACGCCCGCCAAGCTGGTTACATCTTCTTCTATAGTAGTGGTTGCAATCACTTCTATTTTACTCTCCCATTCGTCCATCAGGCTTATCTTGTTGGATGGGGTGCTGCGCATTTCAACCCAAAACGGCAAATTTTCGATGATAATAGCAGAAACATCTCCATAGTAGCTTTTGTTTTTAGTATCATTCACAAAGGTGCTACCGCCAAGACGAAGGCTCATTCCTGAAAAAACAGCGGCCTCAGGATTGTTATTACAATAAATACTAAGCAGGTCTTTACCTCCTTTAAAGTGACAATCTTCAATAGCTTCTTCGCTTACAGGAATAAATTTACTCTTGGCATTAGTGGTTCCGCTCGATTTTGCAAACCATTTTATTTCGCCCGGCCACATTATATTAAACTCGCCTTTTCTCAACCTATCTACCTCCCCCTCAATAGATTCGTAATAACTCAAGGGCACCCGCGATTGGAACTCTTCAAAAGAGCTTATCTCTTCAAACCTGTATCTTCTTCCCCATTCTGTATTTTTGGCAAAGTCTAAAAGATTAAAGAGCAATTCGGTTTGCACCTCATGGGGGTACTTCATGAATAGCTCAATCTGATGAAATCGCTTTTTCATCCGCCAGCTAAGATATGAGTTGACTAAGTCGAGCTTCATAGAACAATTTATTGCGTTGCTTTAAAAATACAATTTTAAGAAAATGGAATTACTTTCTACCCTTTCCAAAATGCCTGCTTTTCTGAACGAACAGGTAGAGTATTTGTTGACCACTGATAATGATTTTATAAAAATCAATCCACTTGTTGGGCAGCAAATTAACATTCTGTTCACCAATGAAAAATATTGCTCATCATGTGGTAATCAATTTCAGGATTTATTTAGAATGGGTTTTTGCAAAACTTGCTTTTTTGAAAGCCCCATGGCTGGCGAAAGTATCATAAGACCTGAGCTTAGTACGGCCCATGAAGACATAGCCGATAGAGATTTAGATTTTGAAAAAAAGCTGCAACTGCAACCCCATGTAGTATACCTGGCCGCTAGTGGTGGCTTAAAGGTGGGTGTAACTCGAAAAACTCAAGTGCCTACGCGCTGGATAGATCAAGGAGCATCGGCTGCCATAGTGCTGGCAAAAACCACCAACCGCTATGAGGCCGGAATGATAGAGGTGGCCCTAAAAGACCATGTATCTGACAAAACCGTGTGGCAAAGAATGCTCAAGAATGAGGATAATGATTATGACCTTTTAGCAGAAAAAGAGCGATTGGCTCCTTTTGTTCCCGAAAATCTAAATCAATTTGTAACGGAAGACAACAATATTACACATTTAAAATTTCCTGTAAACTCCTATCCCACTAAGGTAAAAAGCATCAACCTTGATAAAACTCCTGAAATAAATGCCGTATTGCAAGGTGTGCGTGGGCAGTACCTAATATTTGAAGGTGGAGCCTCTCTTAATGTTAGAGCTCATACTGGCTACCGCGTGAAAATATCTGTTTGATCCTATTTTGTAAATCATGCTTAAATATCAATAGCATTCCTACTATTGCAGGCAGGGCCACATTTACCAGCCAAAGCGAAAAAGAAATATTGATAAGCAAAGATTCATCCGCAATAGTAGGCGAAATGATGTAAATAGCGACTGCTGCTTTCAGCACAAAATCAAACATCGCAATACTTGGTAAAAAGGAACTGATAAAGTAAAACACCGTAATAGAGGCTAATACTTGGAGTACCGAAACTGCAGGGTTGCCCCAAAGAAAAATCAATAAAACAAACTGAGCATTATACACTACAAACTTGGCTGCAGACAAGCCAAGAATAATACTCTTCTCTCTTACACTAGGTCTGTTTTGAATAAGATACTTGCCCAAACCCCACGATTTTAGCCTCCATCCACTAAGCCATTTTTGGACTTTATCAAATTGAAAAAACACAACTCCCAAGAGTAAAACCACTAATAGCCAAATTAGCCATACCACCCATCCTTCTGCTAAGTGTTTTGCAATCACCAAAAAACCAATAGCCATAGAGCCCACAAACAGTTTGGCTATCAATCGGCCATAATGCATCCAAAAAATTAAAAACGGAACTTTAGATCTTTTAGCTTTTTCGAAGGGCATCAGGTATCTACCTACTACCTCACCACTATTTATAGGGGTAACAAAGGCAAGGGCAGAGCTAATTAGGTTGTTTTGTACGGCCGTTTTAAACTTTGTACGTTGAATTAAATTGGATAAAGACTTCCAAATGCCTGCATCCAAAGCGAGGTTAGACAACCATAAAAAAACAAAGCCAAGGAGAATGGGTGCAGTATTTTTCCATTCATATGCAAGTATATTTTGGTAAGAAACCTGCTGTAATCGTTGAAACACAAAGTACAAAGCCAATACTAACAAAGCCCATTTTAGGAGTTTTTCGCTAGCTCTCTTTTCTTTACCGCTCATATTGCCAGTTCTTCCCCGGGTTTCAAGTCAAACTTCCTGCGGATAAGGTACACAAGCGGATAAATAAGAGCTGTGTCGGCCAGGGCAAACATTGCTTTAAACATCCAGCCATCTTTTACCAACGAGGCAATAAAACCAAAATCTTCTACCCCTATAAAAAGTACTGTGGTAACTAATATAGTATCTACTAGCTGTGAAAATATGGTTGAAAAATTATTGCGAAACCATAGGTGCTTACCCCTGGTAAGGCCTTTCCAGAAATGAAATAACCGCACATCCAAAAACTGAGCTACCAAGTAGGCCAACATAGAGGCAGACAGCACCCTCCAACTATTTCTGAATACTACGGCATACGCATCATCACTTACCGGACTATTGCTAATAGCTGGAAATGCATGCCCTAAATAGAGGATAAACATCACTAAAAGAATAGCCACAAAACCCGAGGCTACTACCACATTGGTTTTTTTTCTACCATATATTTCTGAAAGCAAATCGGTAATTAGAAAAGTAATGGGATAAGGCAATACCCCTGCAGAAACCTTAAAGGTGGTAAAGCCAAGATCTACTAAAACAAACTTGTTAGCTATAAGATTGCAGGTAACCAAAGAGGCAATAAAAAGAGCGGCTAGCACCAAATAAATGAAGCTAGCCTGCTGTTTTTTTATTTCAGAAAGAGAGGTCAATGAGGTTATTCTATAATCAGCTCAAAATCCAAGCGGGTTTGATAGCCTTGCATTTTCTCAACCTTTTGCATCATGTTGAAATAATGTGCCATGCTGCCTAGTTTTTCGTTGATCATTTTGGTTTCGTACTCGCCTGTCATTTCCTGGATAAACCTCATCAATGGGTCTTCCAACTCAGGATATTCCACCACCCTATATTCATCACCAAGGCCCGCCATGTTATGAGCAATTTCTATGGCGGTATTCAATCCACCCAATACATCTACCAGCCCAAGTTGCAGGGCCCTAGTACCAGAATATACATGTCCACCACCTATGCTGTCTACATAATCCATTTCAAACCCTCTACCTTCAGCCACTCTGGTTTTGAATACTCTGTATATCTCATCTACCTGATTTACTAGGATTTGATGTTCTTTAGGTGTAAGCGATCTATCAAGGGTTCCTATATCCGAATAGTGGTTGGTCTTTACTGTTTCGATGTTTATCCCAAGTTTATCATGTAGCAGCTCCTCGGCTGTAAAGAACAAACCAAAGGCACCGATGCTACCAGTTACCGTAGTGGGTTGAGCCACAATAGTATCTGCAAAACAGGAAATGTAATAGCCACCGCTGGCTGCTACGTCACCCATAGAAGCTACCACAGGTTTTTCTTCGCGAGCCAACATCATTTCGCGCCATATTACTTCGGAAGCCAAAGCACTACCTCCAGGACTATTTACTCTAAGTACTATGGCCTTTACCTTTTTATTAGTTCTCGCCTTTCGAATTGCTTTAGCTATTCTATCAGAACCAATACTGTATTCACCGCCATCACCACCGCCTATATCTCCTTGGGCGATAATCACTGCAATGCGATCAGAGTCATACTTTCCTTTTTTATCGGGGCCATTATCTGCATACTTTGAAGGACTAATGAAATTTATATCTTTAACATCATCCTTGCCCGTTTTAGCAGCCAAAAGATTTAATACCTCATCCTCATAAATAATAGCATCAATCATTTTACTTTCAAACGCCTTGGCAGCACTACTCACTGCCATACTATCGGCTAGGGTGTTAAGGGTAGCAGCATCCATATTTCTACTTTTGCTAATAGCCTCGGTATATGTACCCCATATACTGCCAATGATATCTGTTAATTGCGCCCTGTTTTCGGCACTCATTTCTTGTCCTAAAAATGGTTCTACAGCACTCTTATACTTGTTTCCTGTGGCTCTTAAAACTACAGGCTCTACACCCAATTTTTCTAAAGCATTTTGATAATAACTTACCGAAGCGCTTAGGCCTGACCATTCAAAAAACCCTCCAGGATTCATCATCACAGAATCACTTTCGCTTACGAGGTAATACCCCTTTTGGGTAAGAATTTCTGAATAGCTATACACAAATTTGCCACTCTCTCTAAACTTTTCAAGAGCATCTCTCAGCTCAGTAATAGTGGCGTGGCCGGTAAGCGGAACACCACCTTTTATATACACCCCTTTTATTCTGTCGTCCGTGCTAGCATTCTCTAACGAGCGCAACACTTTGTTGAGCCCCATAGGCTGCTCGGGCATGCCACTAAACGGGCTAAAGCCCGAAAATGGATTTTCATCAGAGCGTTCTTTTATTACATTATTAAGGTCAATCCTTAGGATGGTATTATCTTTTATTACCACCTCTTTTTCTGCCAGTGAGGCAAAGGACATGAGGATAATAAATCCAACAAAAAATAAAATTGCACCACCAAGAATGGAGGCCAAAAGCATTTTCAAAAAAGTCTTCATATACGATAGGGTATGATTAGTTTTGACGGTTCAAAGAGCAATATTAAAGAATTGAATTCAAAGCCCATTTGAAAAAATCACAATCTATATTCATTTTGCTTGGGGGCAACCAAGGAGATGTAAAAAGAACCTTTGCAGAAGTATGCATGCAAATTGAAAATTTCTGCAACATTGTGCAGACTTCGCCTTTATATATTACGGAGCCCTGGGGCATGGAAACAAAGGACTTATTTTACAATCAGGCCCTTGAAATCGAAACTTCTCTCAAACCATTAGCATTGCTGGAAAAGTTTCAAGAAATAGAAAAAACGTACGGGCGTGTACCTAAAGTGGGCAATGCCTATGAATCAAGGGTTATTGATATTGATATTTTGCTTTGGGGAACTGAAATACTTGATGAGCCTAATTTGACTGTACCGCACCCACGTATGCATATACGAAACTTCACATTAATCCCACTAAAGGAAATAGCTCCTAATACCATACACCCAGTGTTGGGTAAAACCATACAGGAGTTAGCAACTATTAATGGTGATAATTTAAGCGTAAGCAAAGCATGAGACCAAATTATATTGCTTTTGAGGGAAATATAGGAGCTGGCAAAACCACTTTAGCCAAAAAATTGGCAACAACTTTAAACGCAAGGCTCATACTTGAGGAGTTTGCCGATAATCCATTTTTAGCATCTTTTTACGAAAATCCGCAGCGCTATGCTTTTTCGCTAGAAATGTCTTTTTTAGCGGATAGATATCATCAATTACAGCTTTTTGCAGGCGAAGATTTGTTTCAGCCGGTTACTATTGCAGACTATTCCATCTCCAAAAGTTTAGTTTTTGCCCAAAACAACCTTTCGGGCAATGAATTTTTGTTGTACAAAAATTTATTTCAAATAATCTCTAGAAGCTTAAAACAGCCTGACTTAATTGTCTATTTCAACAGATCAATTGATCAATTAATGGAGCATATTCGAATTCGGAATCGGCCTTATGAACAGCAAATAAAGAGCACGTATCTACAAGAAATTCAGACTAAGTACATCAATTTCTTTACGCAAAATGAAGCACTTAAAGTACTGGTAATTGAAGCTGACAATTATGACTTTATAAACAACCAAACTGACTACAAATTTTTACAAGAACTTATTTTCCAAAAATTTAGCCCAGGCTTGAATTTTATAAAATAGTGAATTAAATGTTCAATTTGTCAAAAAAAGGTTTTGTAGTCTCTACTAATTTATATTTTTGCGCAATCGTTGGGAACACTCTGACGTTCACTAACCTTTTTTTATAACTAAACAATTAGTTACCTAAATTCAATTTTATGAAAAAGTACTCTTACCTACTTGCTTTATCTCTTGGCGTTCTTGTGGCTACCGCCCAAGAAGCTGAAACTAAAGCTGGAGCATCCAATTATCGCACTTGGTCTATTGACCTTGGCGTTGCCAATACAATGACCTTTGGTGACTTAAACTCATTTCAAAAAGATAAACATGACGACCTTGATGCTGGAGGCATCGAAATAGGTGGTGGATTGTCAGTTACTAAATTCTTTAACCCAACAATTGGCGCAAGATTAGGCGGTGGTTTTTATAGTGTTTCAGGAACTGGAAGCATAAGAAACTACAGAGGATATACTGGTGATGCTCAGTTTGAATGTGACTATATGCAAGGGTCTTTAGATGTACTTTTCAACCTCAGCAATATAGCCATG
>JAUICR010000142.1 GCA_030427785.1 Bacteroidia bacterium
AAACAGACTCAAATCGATATCCTCAAACTCAACTTTTGCATTTACCGTATTATTAATTTCGGCCTTGGCCGCAGCCATTATTTCATCTTTTAGCACCATGGGCAGTATGATAGCTGCTGCAACAATCAGAACTACTAATACCCCAAAAATCTTTAAAAGCCTTTTCATTGTTGTGCGTTTTTTATTGATTCCTAATTTCTTCTAAACTCCGATCCTCTTGTAAATTTCTACCATGTAGTAAGCCTTCCCACTTTGCAATAATGGTAGAAACGGTAGCGTCACCAGTTACGTTAACCACGGTTCTACACATATCTAGTGGTCTGTCTACTGCAAATATTAGTGCCAAACCAATGGCTAATTTATCGGCAGGAAATCCGATAGATTCTAATACAATAACCAACATTACCATTCCCGCACCTGGCACTGCCGCACTTCCTATTGAAGCTAACAGAGCTGTTAAAACAATAGTCAGTTGATCAGCAAATGTTAAGTCAAATCCCAAAGCTTGGGCAATAAATACTGCCGCTACTGCCTGATATAAACTTGTTCCGTCCATATTAATTGTGGCTCCCACAGGCAACACAAAACTTGAAACTTCCTTATCTACCCCAATGTGCTCCTCTACCCTTTCCATAGTAACAGGTAAAGTGGCTGCACTACTGCTGGTAGAAAATGCCAAAAGCTGGGCAGGGCTTATTTGTTTCAAAAACCAAAATGGATTTTTCTTAGCAATTGTACCCACCAAAACCATGTAAAAAGTCACCATTAATAATAATCCCAAAACTACTACACCCACATATTTCACCAGAGCAATTAAAAGATCCGGGTCACCCGATGTCACCACCACATTAGCTAATAAAGAAAATACCGCAAAGGGTGCCGATAGCATTATCAAATCCACCATCATTAATACAATATCATTTAGCGAATCAAAAAACTTCTTCATGGGTTCAGCTTTCTCCTCGCCAATTAGCAACATGGCAATGCCCAAGAAAATCGCAAAGAAAATCACCTGAAGCATCAGTGTATTATTGCTTAAAGCTGTAAAAACATTATCAGGTATCATGTCTTCAAAAAACTGAAGCGGCCCTTGTTCCTTTTGATTAGCAGCTTCGCTAATCTTACCCTGCACTCCTTCGTCATTAGCGTAAGTCTCGGTGAGCTTACTTATAGTTTCATCAGAAATACCATTTCCCGGCTGAATTAAGTTCACTATTATTAAACCAATACTGATGGCAATAACAGTGGTAACTATATACACCATTATTGTTTTTAGGCCAATGTTTTTAAATTTTGAAATATCCTTTAAATCCGATATTCCCTTAATAAGTGAGGCTAGAATTAAAGGGATTGCTATCAATTTTAGGAGCTTAACGAAAATGGTCCCTAAAGGCTTAATCCAATCTACTGTAAAATCCTTACCCCAGGAAAACTGAAGCATTATAGACCCGAATACCAAGCCAAGTAGCATTCCTATTAATATCTTCCAGTGTAGCGCTAATTTCATGTGTTGTATTGTTGCGGATAAGAATTCAAATCCTATCCTATATCCTACTTAATTTTGATTGTAAATAATGATCTGCTAAAACCAAAGCCGCCATAGCTTCTACAATGGGTACGGCTCTGGGCAATACACAAGGATCATGTCTCCCCTTCCCTTTTACAGTAATGGCTTCCCCTTGCTCGTTTATACTTGGCTGATCTTGCATAATAGTGGCTACAGGTTTAAAGGCCACATTAAAGTAAATATCCTCACCATTGCTAATGCCGCCTTGTATACCGCCAGAGAAATTGCTTGCGGTTTTTCCATTGGGTAAAAAAGGGTCGTTGTGCATACTTCCTAGCATTTTAGTACCCGAAAATCCACTGCCGTATTCAAAACCTTTCACCGCATTGATGCTCATCATAGCTTTCGCCAAATCAGCATGAAGCTTATCAAATACCGGCTCGCCCCATCCAACAGGGACACCTTTTATCACACAGGTTATTACCCCTCCTATTGTGTCTCCTAGCTTACGCACGCTGTCAATCAGTGCGATCATTTTATCAGCTGTGGCTGCATCCGGGCAGCGAACAATAGAATCTTCAGTTTTAGTCAAATCCAAATCCTGATAAGGTGCATCAAGTGTTAAATTCCCCACAGAAGATACATAAGCTTGGATAGAAATATTTTTTAGCAATTGCTTTGCAATGGCTCCAGCCACCACCCTACTAGCCGTTTCGCGAGCCGAAGACCTTCCGCCACCGCGGTAATCTCTATGGCCATATTTTTCTGCGTATGTATAATCAGCATGCGAAGGCCTGAACTGATCCTTTATATGGCTATAATCCTGACTACGTGCGTTGGTATTGGGAATTATAAAACCTATGGGTGTTCCTTGTGTAGTTCCTTCAAATATTCCTGAAAGAAATTGAACTTGATCCGCTTCTTTGCGCTGGGTGGTAATTTTTGATTGACCAGGTTTTCTTCTTGTAAGCTCTGCCTGAATAGCCTGCTCATTTATTAATAACCCTGCCGGGCATCCTTCTAGAACACCGCCTATAGCCGCACCATGCGATTCGCCAAAGGTGCTAAGCCTAAATATTTTTCCAAATGAATTTCCTGCCATTGCCACAAAGAAAGTGAAAAGTTGTTGACCTTTTCACCTTTGGTAATGATAGTTTTTGGCTTTGTATATTACTCCCTTGGTGGGATTTTTAGGGCGAATAATTGTTTCTTTGAAAAATCAAATATCAAATACATTTTGAAATTCAAAACAGCCCTGTAAAGAATTTAGACATTAAGATATGAAGTTGCTAATAATTAATATTTCCAAATTATTACATGTAGAGGATCAAAGGCGTGAATACAAACGTGGCCAAGAGTTGGGCGATTTTCCTATTACCGAAAATGCCTGGCTAATGATAGAAAACGGAAGGATTCACAGCTGGGGAAATATGGAGTTTGGTGTGCCGGCACTTAAAATAAAGACAATAGATGCTGAAGGAGGTATGGTGCTCCCTACCTGGGTAGATAGTCACACCCACCTGGTATATGCCGGAACACGCGAAGATGAATTTTCGAAAAGACTACATGGAAAAAGCTATGAGGAAATAGCCAATGAGGGAGGCGGAATATTGAACTCGGCCAAAAAACTAAATGCGGCCAGCGAAGAAGAATTGTATGAAGCTGCCGCTAATAGATTGGATGAACTGATACGAATGGGCACAGGCGCTATAGAAATAAAAAGTGGCTACGGACTTACCACCGAAGGCGAAATGAAGATGCTACGCGTAGCTCGCAAACTGGCAGATAATTTTCCGATTCCAATTAAAACTACTTTTTTGGGTGCTCATGCTTTTCCGGCAGAGTACAAAGATAACCATGAGGGCTATGTAAAAAAGATTATAAATGAAATGTTGCCCGCTGTTGCCAAAGAAGGACTGGCCGATTATGTAGATGTATTTTGCGAAAAGGGATATTTCTCAGTTGGTGAAATGGAGGAAATCATTGTTGCCGCTAAGGAGTATGGCCTAAAATCTAAGTTGCATTTAAACCAGTTTAACGCCTTAGGTGCTATAGAGCGTGCTGTTGCCTTAGAAGCTCTTTCGGTAGATCATTTAGAAATAATAGAAGCCCCACAAATGGAGCGCGAAGCCTATTTATCGCCACCGCTGGAGCCACCACTGTGGGACGTAAACCGAAATGAAAGATATGATGAAGCTGAAATGCTTGGGAATTCAAATACGGTTTGCACCTTATTGCCGGGCTGTAGTTTGTTTTTAGAAATACCCTATGCTCCTGCACGCAGATTAATTGAAAACAACGCCATAGTTGCTCTAGCTACCGACTACAATCCAGGTTCATCCCCTAGCGGAAACATGAATTTAGTGGTTAGCTTGGCCAGTATAAAAATGAAAATGACTACTGAAGAAGGAATTTCAGCAGCCACATTGAATGGAGCCGCGGCTATTGAGTTGAGCCATGAATTGGGGAGTATCGAAAAAGGTAAACTCGCCAATTTGATAATTACTAAGCCATTAAACTCCCCTTCCTTTTTGGCTTATAATTTTGGTCATAACCATTTTAAACATGTATTGATAAACGGAGAAGTGTATGAATAATAGGCTTCACATTTATACCAAACAAGAGCTCGGAGCGCTTTGCAGTAAAAGAGCAGGTGAGCAAAAGCTTGGCGAGCTGGTGCAAACTGTAAATAGCTTGGCCGACCTTCAAAATAGTGCCGCTCAGGTTGTGCTCATTGGCATAAAAGAAGATATCGGCATTAGAGCCAACTTAGGCGTAGGTGGTGCTACCGAATGTTGGGAATATGCTTTGCAAGCTTTCCTAAATGTTCAGAGTAATCAATTTTTATCGGGAGAAGGTATTCTGGTTCTTGGAGCTTTGGAGTTTGATGAACTTTTAAAAGAAGCTGAAAATTTAGACCCTAAAAATCCGGAGGATTTAGACAACCTAAGAACGCTGTGTGCGCAAATAGATAAGGAAGTCACCCATTTGATTTCAACTATTGTAAAAGCTGGAAAAACACCCATTATAATCGGAGGTGGTCATAACAATTCATTTGGAAATCTAGCTGGCACCTCTACTGCCTTGAATCAGGCTATAAACGCTCTTAACATAGACCCACACACAGATTATAGAATAACGGAAGGACGACATAGCGGCAATGGATTTAGGTATGCCAGAGAGCAAGGTTTCCTAAATAAATATGCCGTTTGGGGATTGCACGAAAGCTACAACTCCGCTCCGATCCTAGAGGATTTTTCAAAGGATGAAAATCTCGCCTATGCTAGCTTTGATCAAATGCTTCACTTGAATGAGGAGGAAAAAGCAAATAGGCTTTCACATATTTTGAATTGGCTTAATGATGGTGCTATCGGGCTGGAGCTAGATTTAGATTCTATCACACGATTTCCTGTCAGTGCGCTCAATCCTTCTGGCTATAGTCTGAACGAGGTGCGAGCTATGATTAAGCAAATAAAAGCGCAAGCCAATCCAGTGTACTTTCATATTTGTGAGGGTTCACCCGGCCGTGCGGCCAATGAGCAAGAAAAACAATTGCTTGGAAAAAGCATTGCCTATTTGGTTTGTGATTTTGTGAAGTAGTGCCTCCACGTTTTTTTGTCAGAAAAACTTACAAATTTATATTTTGATTTTATAATTTCGCAGCCCACTCAACCCCACTATTTATTAATTTAATTGATAAAGCTATGGCTCTTATTGAGTGCGTACCAAATGTAAGCGAAGGGCAAAATCCTGAAATAATAAATGCTTTAGCAGAAGCTATACAATCGGTGCAAGATGTAAAGCTTTTGCATATAGATAGCGGTTATGCCGCCAACCGAACCGTATTTACATTTGTGGGAAACCCCGATAGCATAGCCGAAGCCGCCTTTGCCCTATACGCCAAAAGCCTGGAGCTAATTGATATGCGAAAGCATAAGGGTACCCATCCCCGACTAGGTGCAGTTGACGTGTGCCCCTTTATCCCCCTTAGTGGCATCAGCATCAATCATACAATAGATATTGGCGTGCGACTAGCGCATAGATTACATGGTGAACTTGGAATTTCTACGTATTACTATGCTGCCAACGCCCTTTCTATGGAAAAGCAAAGTTTGGCATACATACGAAAAGGTGAATATGAATCTATAGCAAGTAAAGTAAAAGAGGAGCCTGTAGATATGGGTGATTTAGAAAACCTGGAAAAATTTGGTATTACCACTATAGGAGCAAGACGGCTAATGGTAGCTTTTAACTTAAACTTAGAAACCAAAGATGTTTTTATTGCTAAAAAAATAGCTGGGGTCATAAGAGAATCAGGAACTAAAAACTCAGGAGCCGGCTTACTAAAAGGAGTAAAATCTATAGGCTGGTACATTAAGGATTTTGACAAAGTACAGGTGAGTTGCAACCTCTATAACCTGGAGCAAAACGGATTATTGGAAGTTTATCTGGCTGCGGAAAGTGAAGCAAAGAAACTGGGGACCACAGTTACGGGTACCGAGCTAATAGGTTTAGCCCCACTATCTGAATTCACCAAAGCTGGAAGGCATTTTGCCAGCCTACACAAAGGTGAAATTGAAGCTGCCATACAAGGGTTAGGATTAAATGAAATTGAAAACTTTGACCCTAAGAAAAGAATCATTGAGTACTTGCTTTGATATACTCTTTAGATTTTAATCAATTTCTTGGTGACCCTGCTCCCGTCATTTAATTGCAGCAAAACAAGGTAAACTCCTGGTTTAAAATTTCCGGTAATTGTTGTGGTATTGGGCGAGACAGTACACTCCACTGATACTTCTGCTCCTGTGTCATCAAACATTTTGAGGTTTTTTAAACTTCCTTGATGCGTAATTTTGAACTGATTAGCAATGGGGTTGGGAAAAACAGAAATGAGGGTTTGATATTCGTTTTGACCCAATGACACTTCATTAGGGCAAGAGCTCAAATACAATTTTAATAACTCACTTTCTTGCAACTCATAGCCACACTCATTTATAATGGTATTAGCATCACTCCCGCTTACTATGTAGGCCCTATAGATACCATCAAAAAAGAAGCGTAGATGAATGAATACTTCATCTACAAATAATTGAGTGGCATCATAGTCCACTTTATTTACCACAATTGGAAATCCATTGGTATTCGAAAATTTAAAGTCTGAGCCATCTCTATTGATACTTGAAGCCAGAATTTTTTTATGCAATGGGATGTGGATGACTCTATCGGAGCATTTTAAATTTAGGCTATCTTTTTCAAACACTTTAAAGTTTTGTTGGCTATAATAACAGCTGTCGCTTAGGTAAATAGCCTGTTGCCTATACGTAGTGCTTTTTAGTTTTCTTCCCCATATTGCGCCTGATTTCCTTGTCCATTCTTCTACCAAAAGCGGGAGTGTATACAAGCCCTCACTGTATCCCGTAAATGAAATAGTGCTCGTATCTATGCTCAACCCAAAACTAGCCATGGGTGCAGAGGCAGTATAGGGAAAGCTGAAATTGTGAAACTGCAATTGAAATGGTAATGAGCTTTGGGTAGAGTATATCTGAGGTCTATCCCATTTTATAAAAATACTGTCTCTATCAGGATTGTGAATAATGGGTTGGAAGTGCCTGGTTTGACCAACACATGCTTCAAGAACATTTAAAGTAGTATCGCTTTGTGCAAAATGATTTCTGTGCCCCAAATATATTTTTACCCAGCTCTGTATATCAGTAAGATTCGTATCCAGGTTTTTAAAACTTGCAGAACTGTTTGTTACATACACTATCATAGAGTCGCAATGGCTGGAGGTACCCAACTGTAAGGTATCTACAAAGGTGTATCGCCTCAATCCATAGTTTGTATATCCAGTCTTTGGAGTGCAGTCATGCTTTGAATTACTTACAAGAACAGTAGATAGCAAATTAGCCTGTTTCTCCCCTTGTATGCCACAGGATAAATTATACTTATAAGCTAGTGTAGAGCTCAAATTAGGGCATAGCGTATCGCCATCCACCAGCAGATGAATTTTTACAATAAATCCTTTATTGCTACGGCTGTAGGTATTTGTTTCGCTAAGGTATACTTGGCTGCTAAGCACATCACACTGTGCCCAAGCCATGGTGTATAATGTGATAAAAAAGTACAGAAAAAATAACCTCATCGTGAAAAAATGCAAGGCCTCCAAGATAAATGGAATTACTTAAAATCAATCAAGTCATTAGAATTCGGGAGCTATAGTGAGGGACAGGCTGCTAAAAACTAGCCACTTGAAAATCAGAATCCTTTGTTGAAAACAACTTTATTCTACCAAATCCGTTTAGCTTATTTTTGCAGCCACATCATAACAATTCATATGAAGAGTAACACTTTAAGATTTAGCACCACGGACAGACCTGAGTTTATTTTAGAACTACGAAAAAGAGTGGGAGCTCATTTTAAAGAAAATAAAATTTCGAAGTACGCTAATGCGAACATGAAATGGAAAACTGTCTTCATGATTTTTCTATACTTCACGCCACTTGCCATGCTCCTTTCAGGCCTTATTACATCGGTGTGGCCCATGATGGCTATGTGGATTTTAATGGGTTTTGGAATGTCTGGAATCGGCTTATCAATAATGCATGATGCCAACCACGGGTCTTATTCAAAGAATAAAAACGTCAATAATATTTTAGGTTTTCTTGTAAACTTTTTAGGGGCGTATCACATCAACTGGAAAATTCAGCACAATGTATTGCACCATTCATTTACCAATGTAGAAGGAATGGATGAAGATATTGCAAACCCTGTAATGCGTTTTTCTCCTGGTCAAGACAGGAAGTGGATCTTTAGATTTCAGGCCTACTATGCCCCCATGTTTTATGGTATCATGACTTTGTATTGGTTTTTGAGCAAGGATATTGAGCAGATCATCCGATACAACAAAAAAGACTTATTAAAAACCCAAGGCATTAGTTTTAGAAAAGGATTAACTCAGGTAATTTTTCACAAATCCTGGTACCTAGTGCTTACCCTTATTTTGCCAATGCTTATTCTACCTATTGTGTGGTGGCAAGTATTATTAGGCTTTTTGATGATGCATTTTATTAGTGGTATTGTGTTGGCGCTTATATTTCAACCAGCCCACGTTATTCAGGAAACCAACTTTTTTGACCCTGTAGAAACGGGGAGTATGGAAAACAACTGGGCTGTACACCAGTTACTTACTACTTCTAATTTTGCCAATGGCAGTCGTCTTTTTTCTTGGTTAATTGGAGGTCTGAATTTTCAAATTGAGCACCACCTATTTCCTAATATTTGCCATATTCACTATAAGAGTATTTCGAGTATTGTGAAGAAAACGGCTCTAGATTACGGTATTCCTTATTACGAGCACAAAACTTTCTTTGGTGCTGTAAGAAGTCATTTTAGCTTGCTAAATCAGTTGGGAACTGGAGCTTACGACAAAAAGTTGGCCGCTAGCTAAGAGAATTTCGATTTTTTTAATTGTAGAAAATCCAAATGGGCATATCCTGCGTAGGTATGCCTATGAAGCAAATTTTATCCTTTTTCTTCCTATTCGGATTTTTTAATTCCACAGCTCAAAACTACAAGGGAAGAGTCACCGACTTTCAATTATTGCCTATTGAGCAGGCCTACATCATCAATCTTAAAACTGGTAGCCACCAGCATTCTGAAGCATCGGGCTACTTTTATCTGGATGACGTAGAGATTGGTGATTCCATTAAAATTAGTCACATAGGTTTTGAGTCGGAGGTTTTTGTGATTAGTAATCTGAACAAAACCTCCACGTATAAGCTTACAGAAAAA
>JAUICR010000143.1 GCA_030427785.1 Bacteroidia bacterium
TTAAAAACCAAAAAAAACAATTACGATGACAACAAATACAATGAAGGCCATAGTAGCCACAGGATATGGATCTCCATCGGTTTTTCAATTACAAAATGTAAACCTACCTGCCATTAAACCCAATGAGGTATTGGTGAAAATTAAAAATACTACCGTAACACAGGCGGATGCCATGATGCGCACCGGCAAACCCTATATCGGGCGGTTGATGCTGGGCTTGTTTAAGCCTAAAAACAAAATTTGGGGCACCCGCTTTTCAGGCATAGTTGAGGCGGTAGGATCTGAAGTTTCAACCTTTAAACCAGGCCAGAGAGTGTTTGGCGAAAACATTGAATCTTTTGGGGCTTATGCCGAGTACATTACTGTACCAGCAGACGGAACGGTAATGCCCCTTCCTGAAAATATCAGTTTTGAAGATGCTGCCGGAATGGGCGATGGTCCGGTTACTTCACTAAACTTTTTACGCAACGTGAGTGGAGGCATCAAGCCTGGTCAAAAAGTACTGATCAATGGTGCTTCCGGAGCTTTAGGAACAGCTGCTGTGCAGTTGGCCAAACAATTTGGGGCAGAGGTAACAGGTGTTTGCAGTACCCGAAATATAGGTCTGGTTAAATCTCTTGGGGCCGACCACGTGATCGATTACACCAAACATGATTTTACGCAAAACGGTAAAACCTATGATGTGATTTACGACACAGTGGGCAAGCGAAGCTTCAAAGATTGCAAGCGTGTACTTGCCGAAAATGGCCAATATCTATCTCCTGTACTCGACTTCAAACTATTATTACAAATGATGTGGACCTCTGCTTTCTCTTCTAAAAAGGCAAAGTTTGCAGCTACAGGTATGCTCAAATCTCCTGTTATCAAAGAAATGTTGGCAGAACTCATTAACATTATTAGAGAAGGCCGTTTAAAAACTATCATCGACCGTCAGTACCCTTTAGAAAAAGTTTCGGAAGCGCATACTTATGTGAGTGCTGGTCACAAAAAAGGGAATGTAGTAATCGTTGTGCGATAATTTTCTTAACCTTAAAAATTTACTAGTACGAAATCACTTAAAACCACGGCCCGCTTAACTGGGCTAGGGTGTGAGAAATGTTGAGATGATTTGAGTTTTTGGAATTACGCAATCCATTTAACATTAATGATTTCCTCAATTTTTTTGACGAGCTAGTGATTGGCTTCTACACAATTTCACTAATTGTAAATCCGCACTTCTTTGATGAAAATGCGAACTCTCCTAGGTTCATATGCCGGTAGTTTTGCCGGAAACAACAAGAACTACATTTTCCTTAATCAATTTTAAAATATTAAATCATGAAAAAATCAAGTGGAATACCACAAAGAAAAGCGGCCCTTATTGCAGGGGTATCACTGCTACTGATGACTGTGATAGCGGGCTTTACTTACGGCTATTTACACGGCAACTTGGTAGTTGCAGAGGATTCTCAAGCTACTATGGAAAATCTGAAATCCTCAACAGGAATGTTTTATACCGAAATTTTCGGGTGGACTGTGATTTTCCTTCTGGATGGTCTCGTTGCATGGTCGCTTTACCACTTTTTTGCGAAAGCCAATAGATTGCTTTCTTTTTTTAGTTCTTTTCTTAGGGTACTTTATACGGCTGTTTTAGGTCTTGCTATTTACAATCTTCCAAAAGTAATGACTATCATCACGGATCATCTGGCTAGTGTCCATATGGACAGTGGAACCACTGAGGTGATGAATTACCTAAATTCCTTTGAAGATATTTGGTCAAAAGGTCTGATAATATTTGGGTTTCACTTGATGGCTTTAGGCTGCCTAGTCTTTAAAGCAGATTATGTGCCTAAGCTATGGGGCGTACTGTTATTGATTGCTGGGGCAAGCTATTCATACATCAGTACTATGCATATCTTTTTCCTAGAGATTATAGAGTATCTGACCGTAATAGAATCCATACTTACCATCCCAATGATAATTGGAGAAGTAGGTTTCGCTATTTGGCTGGTGGCCAGGGGCGGAAGGAATGAGAAAGAAATAGCGCCTGGTACCAAGCCTTATCTAGTATAAAATAGCAAACCGACTATATGGTATTACCACTTTCAGCTCTTGGGCTGGGGGTGGATTTTTTAATTAGTTCCAACTTGGTTAAATGACCCCCTTTTTACTAAAACTTATTGAGTCCCCATTTATAATCTCGAACGTACTGGGTGAGATACAGGACTAAAACGGCTTGAGCTCACAATAGTTTTGCCTCGTAATAAAAAGGGAACAAACAAAACTCCCATACCAAAAACCTACAAAATGAAATCAACAATTACATTAATTCTGGTCTTTACACTAAGTTGTACATGGGCACAACAAACGGTTACTCTTACTGGAAGTATTAAAGACTCTATGAGTGGCGAATTATTAATAGGAGCTTCGGTTTATGTTGCTCAATTAAAAATGGGAACTACGGCAAACTTAGATGGTAACTTTTCTCTCAATCTGCCATTAGGCAAGCATGTACTGGAGGTAAGCTTTATTGGTTATGAAAATCAATCTGTGAGTATTGATTTGAGGGAATCAATAAATATGCAAATAGTTTTAAAGCCTTCCGCTACTGCACTTAGTGAAGTGGTGGTTACTGACCAAGCAAAGGCTGCCAATGTAGAAGACATGAAAATGAGTAGCGAAGTGCTTAGCATCAAAACCATAAAGGAAATACCCGCTTTTATGGGTGAGGTGGATGTGCTTAAAGCTATACAGGCTTTGCCTGGTGTGCAATCTGGTGGCGAAGGAACCACGGGCTACTTTGTTCGCGGTGGCTCAGCAGATCAAAATCTGGTTTTGCTGGATGGTGCCACAGTTTACAGCCCAAGCCACTTAATGGGTTTCTTTTCGGTTTTTAATGCCGATGTGATTAAGGAAGCAGAACTCTACAAAGGGGGAGTGCCGGCACAATACGGTGGAAGGTCGGCCTCACTTCTGGACATAACACAAAGAAATGGCGACAACGAAAAATTCCATGGAAATGCAGGCTTGGGACTTATTGCCAGCCGACTGAGTTTGGAAGGCCCTATCCAAAAAGGAAAAAGCTCTTTTTTGGTGGCTGGCCGAAGGACCTATGCCGATGTATTTACGCGTATGAGCAACAGAGAGGATTTGAAAAACAGTATCATGTACTTCTATGACCTTAACGGGAGACTGAATTTCAAACTTGGCGAAAAGGATGTCCTTACACTTTCGGGTTACTATGGCGATGATGTGCTGAAAAACAAGGAACAATTGAGCTGGAACTGGGGAAACCGAACCGCTACTGCAAACTGGAAACACTCGTTTTCTGATAAGTTGATTGCTGATATATCCGCTCTTTACAGCGATTTCAACTATACATTGGCCGTAAATTCTACTGGAAGCTCAGAACTGGAATGGAAAGCCCGAATCAATGATGAAACGCTAAAAGCAGATTTCACCTACCTGGCTAATTCACGATACTCATTCAAAATAGGTGCAGCTTCCATTTATCACACGATACACCCGGGCAACATCAGCATTACCGGCAGTGATGTAGAAACATCTTTCAACCTAAAAACGCAGCGAGCCCTTGAATCATCAGCCTACCTGAGTTCTACCATAAAAGTAAATGATGAGTTTACCGTTGATGCAGGTCTACGCTATTCTATGTTTCAAAATATTGGAGGAATTGTAAACCAATACCAGCCTGAAACCAACGAGCCGCTATCCAGCACAGAATACGATGCTGGTGAGTTTCATGGTACGCAGGGCGGTTTTGAACCAAGACTGAGCATGCGTCATATGTTGGGCACTTCAAGCTCTATCAAAATGTCGTACAACCGGATGATGCAGTATTTGCAGCTGGCTTCAAATTCTACCACAGGAACGCCACTTGACATTTACTTTCCCGCTTCGGAAAACATTAAGCCTCAAATTGCGGATCAAATCGCTTTGGGATACTTCAAAAACTTTAAAGACAACACCTATGAGCTTTCTGCAGAGGTGTACTATAAATACATGCAGAATCAAATTGATTTTAAGGACAATGCAAATTTGATTCTCAACGAGCATCTGGAAAACGAAGTCCTTTCTGGTGACGGACAAGCCTACGGATTAGAATTGATGCTAAAGAAAACTCAGGGAAAATTAACCGGGTGGGTAAGCTACACACTTTCTCACACCGAGCGGACGATTGAAGGTATTAATAATGGCAAAGCTTACTCACCAACTCAGGACCGTCCCCATGCCATTAACATCGTTTCGTCTTACCAAATAAAACCGCGACTACAATTTGGCGCAGCCTGGACCTATTCTAGTGGAGCGCCAATAAGTCTACCCACCTCTTCGTATGAATTTGACGGTGTTGTAGTTCCTGTGTATGACGAAAAAAATGGATATCGCCTTCCCGACTCTCACCGTTTGGATATTTCTTTCACACTGGATGGCAAGAAAAAGGCCGGACGCAAGTGGGAATACAGCTATAACTTCTCCATCTACAACCTATACGCTCGTCAAAACCCCTTCAGCATACAGGTGCGCCAAAATGCTGATAACCCAAGACAAACCGAAGCCGTACAAACCTCATTGGTTGGGACTATGATTCCGGCCATCACCCTAAACATTAAATTTTAATATCATGAAAAACCTATCTATAATCCTATTGTCTGCCTTTGTTGCTTTGCTTTCTTCATGTACCAAGGTGGTAGATTTAAAACTCAACGAGCCTGAAAACAAAATTGCTGTAGACGGCCTAATTTCAAACCGGGCCGGGGAAAGCTTTGTGAAGTTGGCTTACACTAAAGGTTACCTCTCATCTGATGCCCCAGAAGCCATCATTGACGCGCAAGTGAGTGTAAGAGATAGCGATGGAAACCTTACTCTTTTCACCACCTCAAATAATGACGGACTGTACCTGCCCCCTACCGATTTTGTAGGCGAAGTTGGTAAAACATACACGCTGGATGTTCAATATGAAGGAGAAAGCCTTTCGGCTGAATCTACCATGAACGATACTGTTACGGGAAGCAATGTAAATGTGATAAAGGCCGATATAACTGATCCATACTTTGAAGCCGGTTATCATTTGTTGGCAACCATTAAAAAATTCAAGGAAGAAGACAGCTTTTATAAAGGCGAGATTTTTATAAACGGTGTAAAACAGATGACCACAGCCTCTGATATTGTAGCTTTTGATGACCGTATGTTTGAGGCTGGTGAAGAGCTGGAAGCGCGCCTTTACTTTTGGGCGGAAACTTCGGAAGACAATGAAAAACCACAAATGGGTGATGTGATTACACTACAGCTTATCAGTATTAGTGAGGAAACCTATGAATACTTAAGTGCACTTTCGGAAACTCCGATGCAGGGTGGCCTCTTTGGAAAGACACCTGCTAACGTTCCTTCCAATATTGAAGGAGGCTTGGGATGGTTTCAGGCAAGTTCTTTTGGAAGCCCAAAACACTCTATGGTGATGGAATAAAGGAAAGTATCCAATACTAACAAAGGGGGCTAATTTTTAGTCCCCTTTCTTTTTTGTGTACTATTTGTGTCTATCTAAAAAATTAAAACCCTCTATATTTACGCATCAAAATCATTTTAATCAAGCAAACCTCCCACAATGATTTCCGAAGTTCCGGAACGCTCTATTGCTGTACTTCCTTTTTTAAATCTAAGCACCCATCCCGAGGATGAATATTTTAGTGACGGGATAACTGAAGAGATCATCAATGCCTTAAGTCTAATCCAGGGATTGAAAGTGATTGCCCGCACCAGTGTTTTTTCCCTTAAGGGTAAAAATCTTGATGCACGTGAAATAGGAAATAAATTAGGAGTAAACCTTTTACTTGAAGGAAGCCTGAGAAAGGCCGCCAATAAAGTGCGCATCAGTGTGCAACTGGTTACTGCAGAAAATGGATTTCGCATTTGGACTGAAAAATACGATCGTGAGCTGGATGACATTTTTGCTATACAGGATGAAATAGCCAATTGTGTACTTGAGCGTTTGCAACTGGAGTTAGAAAAAAACTTTACCAGTAATAACTACACCCAAAATACCGAGGCTTACCAGCTACTTTTAAAGGGAATCTATTTTTTTAGAAGAGATTTTGACGGCAACTTAAAAGCCTTGGAATACTTCAAAAAGGCCGCAGAGGTGGCGCCAGACTATGGTGAAGCTTATGCCTATATGGGCGAAACTTTAATTCACCATGCTGCCTCTGGAATAATCTCTACTATTGATGCACATGAACAAGCGCGAGCCTATGCCTACACCGCCTTAGGGCTAAATAAGTACGACCCACGCGCGCACAAAGTCCTGGCATTTATTCATTTGTTTTACGACTGGAATTGGGATGCCGCCATAGAATCCTATCAAAAAGCCGTGCGCTATGGCTTGCCCAATCAAAACGATTTTATCATCTATTACTACATCTTCCTTGAAAATGATGTTGATAAAGCCATAGAAATAGCTCAAAAATTATTGGAAACTGATCCTCTACATTTCGGTAGCTATTGGCAGGTTGGAATCTCCTATTATTTTGCGGCTCGCTTTGAACCGGCCATAGAAGCCTTCAACAAAGCTATTGAACTAGAACCTTCCAATAGTGAAACGTACCACTGGAAGAGCACCGCTCTCGGATTTCTAAAGAAGTTTGACGAAGCAAAGATAGCCTCCCAAAAAGCCATCGCATTAAGTGAAGACAATCCCTGGGCGCACTTTTCTCATCTCATTTTAAAAGTACTCTTAGGACAAGAAAAAGAAGTTTTACAAAGTGTAGAAAGTCAGGAATTTTTAGACCCTATGGACCCTGCGCTGCTTTACGCTATGATGGGCATGAAAGATGAAGCCTTTGTAAAGCTGGAAGAAGGATATAAAGCGAAATCTGTAATGATGGTTACCCTCAAACATTATTGGATGTGGGATGCTATTCGCGATGATGAACGTTTTCAGGCAATGATTGAAAGGATGAATTTTCCTGAAAATGTATTGGAGGAGCCAATTATTAGTAGTCGCACTCTGCCTACTTCAAGTGACCAAAAAGGAAGTACAACCACACCAGACCCTGAAACGCTGGCTACATTGGAGCAATTAAAGCTACTGATGGATGAAGATGAAATCTACCTCAATCCGTCACTTTCGTTGAGAGAGTTAGCGCAATCATTACAGATTCACCCTAACAAACTCTCTTGGCTGATCAATGAAAATCTCGGCAAAAACTTTAATGAATACATTAACAGTTGGCGTTTAACGGCTTTTCAGCAAAAAGCACTTGACCCTGAAAACAGCAACATCACACTATTGGGCTTAGCCTATGAAAGTGGCTTTAACTCTAAATCTGTTTTCAACGAATTTTTCAAACGCTCTACTGGGCTAACACCTCGTGCGTGGGTGAAATCCCGTCAGACATAAGGATTTAATGTGCTCGATTCTTATGATACCAACACCTCAAAAAAAGTCCAGAATTGTAATGTGGGACGATGCACGCGCTATAATGAGGCAGTTTTGCGGAACATAAAATTTAAAGATGAAAACAAATTTCAACTATGCTAGACTAATGGGTGTAAGTTTTTTGCTGCTCATTATTTTTGGCTTCTTCGGTATGGCCTATGTTCCTATTTCGTTGTATGATTATAGCAGCGCTGCCCAAACACTTACACAAGTTAAAGCCAACCCTCAGCTATTGAGATACGGCATAATGGCTACGGTATTGATGAATGCCTCCAGTCTCTTTTTGGCCATTTTCACCTACCGTTGGTTAAAGAAGTTCTCCGCCACACTGGCCGTAAGCGCTGCCCTTTTTTTAATGACGGGCGCCCTGATTTCCTTGGTCAATGAACTCAATAGTGTATCTGTATTACACTTTACACAATACTCTGAAAACCCCGAAATGATTGCTCTCTATCTAAATCTTTATCAAATGGGAGTATTTATAGCCACTATGTTTTGGGGTCTCTGGTTGCTGCCTGTGGGTTACGCTCTTTTGTTTCAATCAAGGTGGGTTAAAGTGTTGGGTGTTTTAGTCATTATTTCCGGTGCAGGTTACATGTTTGATAGTCTATTTTACCTGCTTTGGGAGCAAAAGATATTGGTATCGGACTATACCTTTTTAGGAGAAATCATATTTACCATCTGGGCTCTTTTTCAGCGTAAGTCAGAGTTTGAACCCTTTCAATTCGCACTACCCGAAAAGCGTTTCTCAGCCAACTTTTTACGATAACGATACATACCTAAGCCCGTGAAAACCTCAATCGCAGAAAGCCAAAAATTCAGTTCTTATCAAATACAATTGCTTATTTGCATTGCCGGTTTGCTGTTTACAATGGTGTTGGATTTTATGCTTTTGCCGGCCATCAGCGCGATGGTTATGCCCGCATTAGATCTTAGCACCAGCCAATTTGGATATGTGGTTTCAGCCTACTCTATTAGTGCTGGAACTTCCGCATTAATCTTCAGCACCTTTGCCGATAGGTTTGAGCGCAAAAAGCTTTTAATGTTTATATATACTGGCTTTTTGATTGGTATTCTGGGCTCCGCATTGGCACAGGGCTTTTGGATGCTGATAGCCGCGCGGGTGTTTACAGGCATTTTTGGTGGTGTAGTTGCGGCCATTTGTTATGCTATGGTTAGTGAGATTTTCTCTTTGCAGCAGCGAGGAAGAGCTATGGGCTCTCTTCATGTAGCCTTCGCGCTGTGCCAGGTGTTAGGTCTTCCTGCCGCGGTTTTTATAGCTTCTCGTTATCAGTGGCAAATGGCATATTTCATTACCCTATCCGTAGGTTTGCTGTTTCTTGTTCTTTCTCTATTTATAATAAAACCCATAACTGGTCATCTTAATGAACAAGCTAACGTATCGTCCAAACTCAAGGGTATTGTTACCACACCTTCTTATTGGTATGTGTTTGCAAATAATGTCACTCTCGTAATGGCGGATGTACTTTTTATGACGTTTGCCTCTGTTTTTTATGTAAAAAATCAATTGATATCTGAAGATGACTTGGCCATTGTCTTCGGTGCTTCTGGCATTGCCACTATACTGCTAAGTCCATTGATAGGAAAGCTGGCAGACAAAACCAGTCATTTTAAAGTTTTTGCCATTGGGACAGGTATTGCAGCTATTATGGTAGTCACGATTTCTCAGCTAAATGAAGCGGGTATTATTTGGGTTGTGGTATGCAACACCCTTCTTTTTTCTGGTATGGCAGCACGTATGATTTGCTCAGGAGCTCTTGGCTTAGAAATTCCTAAAAGTACGGATCGAGGCTCTTTTATGACGTTCGACTCAGCACTTCAGCTAATTTG
>JAUICR010000144.1 GCA_030427785.1 Bacteroidia bacterium
GAGGGATTTATCATCGTGATACCTGCATCATCATAAAAGTCATTGTTTTCTGCAATTACAGCTGAGTTTTCGGCACTAATACCAATATCGTTAAAAACATTTTTCATAGTAATAAGTCTATTTTGATTAATGGTGCCCTAAAAATAATCCTACTTTTCATATTTCCCAAATAATTATTTATCAGTTAGTTAAAAATAGGTTGTAAAGTCAATCTGGTAAAGAGATATTTTTTATTACCTATTAAGAAAATCTTGCAAATGTAGATGGTAGAGCTTTCTTTGAAAGTTTACTGAAGAATGTGGTTTTGCTTCATCGACTTCAAATTTCCCGATTTCTAAGCTTTGGAAAGGGTGAATCAAAGCTTCTTTAGTAATCTATCATCTTATCGGGCAATAACCCAAACAGCTTCTTTGTTATCTTGTGAGCGCTTAAACTCACAAAATGAAGTTCCTAAAAATCAGTTTCCTCCTCACGGTAGTATTTATTGCTTCCTGTACTTCTTCCAACAATAAGATTCCAGCTTTCAACCGGAGTTTTTCTACCTACATCGCCTCGTTTACCAATGGTGTGATATCTAAGAAATCTACTATCCATATTGCTTTTACCAAAGCGCTGAGCGATACCAATCTAAATGATGAACTGCTGGAAAAGGATCTTTTGGAGTTTGACCCTAGCCTAAAAGGGAAACTGGTGCTTAGTTCGCAAAATAGTCTTGAATTTATACCAGAAGAAGATTTAAAGCCCGGACAGGTGTATACTGCTAAGCTTAAGTTGAGTGAACTAATGGAGGTTCCCGATTCGCTGGAAGTCTTTGATTTTGGGTTTCAGATTTTACGTCCAGATTTTGAATGGGGCTCTGTTCAGCTATTGGCCACACCCGAATCGCAAATGACTTTATACAAACTTCAAGGAACTGTATTATCAGCAGATGAGGAGCACTTAGAGGATCTTGATGAACTCATTAAAGCGGAATTTTCAGGGCAAAAATTGAGGGTAACTTGGGAAGTAGGAAAAACTCCGCTTCAATATATATTTGAAGTGGATAGCCTGAAAAGGCAAGATGAGGCGACTACTATTAGTTTGACAATAAACAAGGATGTAAAGGGAAGCGAGCGCCTAGGTGATAAAAAATTGGAGCTTGCCGCCCTGGGTGATTTCAAGTATGTGGATTATGCTTTAGTAAAAAATCCATCGAGCCATGTGCGCTTGAATTTTTCGGACCCAATAGATAAGAGCCAGGATTTATCAGGATTGATAACCTTGGAGGAAGCGGGCAATCTGCGTTTCGAAATTGAAAACACGGCAATCCTCGTATTCCCCGAAAGGGATGTGTATGGAATAAAAGAGCTCAATATTTTCCCCGGAATTAAAAATATCCTTGGTTTTAAATTTAAAGTACAAAAGACTTTAAAGATTGAGTTTCTTAACGAAAAGCCTCAAGTAAAAATCATTGGCAAGGGAAACATCATTCCGCTTAATGATAAGCTGATGCTGCCTTTTCAGGCGATAAGCCTAAAAGCGGTAGATGTAAAAGTGGTAAAGGTTCCGGAGAATAACATTCTTCAATTTTTGCAAACCAACTCCTTAGGTGGCGAGCATGAGCTGTACCGAGTAGGAGAGTTGGTAGCTACTAAAAAGATTGACCTAATTACCGAGGGAAGCCTAAAAGATTGGAACACCTATTCGGTAGATTTATCAGCACTGATGAAGCCTGAGGCGGGCGCCATGTATCGTGTGTACATAAGCTTTACACAAGATTACAGCATCTACGAGTGTTTTGAAGAGGAAGCTGAAGCGGAGCAAGATGAGGATGATTACTGGTATTACGATGACTACTATTATTATGAGTCTGGAGACTATTCGGCCTACAATAGAGACGATTATTATTTTACCTACCCAAGAGGTTATCGCTGGAAAGAAAGGGATAACCCTTGCCATGCTTCCTACTATCGTAGTGAGCAATTTGTAACACGCAACCTATTTGCCACCAATCTTGGTTTTATAGTAAAACGCACCGAAGAGAAAGAACTGGATTTTACGGTTTCGGATATGGTATCCAATTCACCAGTTTCAGGGGCCGAAATTACATTGTACAATTATCAAGGGCGTAAGCTTTCTTCGGTAAGTACCGATAGAGATGGATTTGCAAAAATGCCATTTGAAGGACGTCCGTATTTTGTTGTTGCTTCAAAAGGAGCACAAAAAACTTATTTGAAAATTCAGGAAGGCGAAGCACTTTCGTTGAGCAACTTTCAGGTGGGTGGAAGCTCGGTAGCCGATGGCTTAAAAGGTTTTGTATATGGCGAGCGAGGTGTGTGGCGGCCTGGTGATACTATTTTCCTCAAGTTTATTTTGGAAGATGAGTTGAACCGATTGCCAAATGGCCACCCCATCCATTTTACTTTGACCAACCCACAAGGACAAATGGTAGATAAGCAAGTGGCCCAAAAACAAGACTTAAGGATTTACAATTTTACTACCAAAACAAATGGTTCTTCCGTTACTGGAAATTATTCTGCAAAGGTTAGGCTAGGAGATAGAGTTTTTAACCACAGAGTGCGAGTAGAAACCGTAAAGCCAAATCGCTTAAAAATAGATCTTGAATTTGAGGATGAAATTTTGGAAATGACAGGTGGAGACGTGAAAGCCAAACTGGCGGTGCATTGGCTGACGGGTGTTCCTTCGGCAAATTCTAAGGTTAAGATTGATGCAAACATGTCAGCTCTCTACAATGGTTTTGATGGACATGAAGGCTATATTTTTTACGATCCGGTTCGCGCTTTTAGGGCCACCGAAAAAACGGTGTTTGACGATAAGGTAAACTCAGAAGGGAAAGCTGATATCGAATTAGACATGGGAAATCTATCCAATGCACCGGGCATGATAAAGTCACGATTTGTGATGAAGGCCTTTGAAGGTGGTGGCGATTTTAGCATCGAGTATGTTGACAAGAAAATAGCACCTTTCAAAAAGTGGGTAGGTATAAAAATGCCAAAGCCCAAAAGAGGTTACTACCTAGAAACGGATGAAGATTTTGAACTAAAAATAAGAACAGTAGATGCTCAAGGAAAACCAATCAGCATGAACAACCTACAAGTGAAAGTGTATAAAATTGATTGGCACTGGTGGTACAATTCGGAGAGTGAAAACCTGGCGCGATTTACCAATAATGAGGTTACTTATTTAGTTTCTAAAGGTTCGGTAAATACTGTGAATGGTGATGGAACTTACAAGCTGAGAGTTGACTATCCAAACTGGGGGCGTTTCTTAGTAAGAGTTTGCGATCCTAATAGTGGCCATTGCACAGGGCAGGTAACTTACTTTGATTGGCCTGCCGGCAAAAAAGGAAATCGTCCTGAACTAGCAGGAGCTACCATGCTTAGTTTTTCGGCTGATAAAGAGAAGTACAAAATAGGCGATGAAATTGTGACCACAATTCCTGTGAGCGAAAATGCCAAAGTGCTTATTACCGTAGAAACGGGAAGTGGCATTATCAAAAAGGAATGGGTGAAAGCAAAAGGGGATATGTTGGAATATCGCTTGAAAGCTACAGCCGAAATGGCTCCTAACATTTATATAAGCGCAAGCTTGTTGCAGCCCCATGCGCAAACCACCAATGACAGACCTATGCGCTTGTATGGGGTTATTCCAATAGAAGTGTATGATCCGCAGACTGAACTGGAGCCGGTTATTTCGAGCGAAGATGTATGGCGACCGGAAACTAAAGTGAAGGTGAAAGTTTCTGAGAAAAATAACCGCAGTATGAGCTATACGCTGGCAGTGGTAGATGAAGGTTTGCTTAATCTTACCAATTTCAAAACCCCCGATCCTTGGACACATTTTTATGCTAAAGAAGCATTGGGCGTAAAAACTTGGGATATGTACAATGATGTGCTGGGTGCCTTTGGCGGTAGGCTTGAGCAGGTGTTTGCCGTGGGTGGTGATGGTGCGCTTGGCAAAATGGAGAATAGTAATCTTAATCGTTTTGTACCAATGGTTAGAGTGCTAGGCCCTTTTAAGCTAAAAGCTGGAGGAAGTACCACACATGAAATTTCAGTACCTAATTATGTTGGTTCTGCTAGAATATTGGTGGTGGCTGCTGATGATAAAACCGCTTACGGTAATGCCGAAAAATCTGTGAAGGTTAGAAAACCACTGATGGTGCTTACAACCCTGCCACGGGTTTTGAGCCCCGGTGATGAAGTGACTTTACCGGTTACGGTATTTGCAATGGAAGACCAAGTGCGCTCTGTTTCGCTTAAGCTAAAAGTAGAAGGCGATGTGGATGTGGTTGGAGAGTCGGTCAAGAAAGTTCAGTTTACTAAAAATGGTGAGCAGGTAATAGATTTTAAATTGAAAGTGCCAGAAGTACGAGGTGATGCGGTGGTTCGCGTAGAAGCCACAAGTGGTAAGGAGCAGGCATATGACGAAGTAAAGCTTAGGGTTCGTTTGCCAAATCCGCCTGTTACCAAATTGAGTTCTTTTACACTTAAACCAGGAAAAGACACTACGCTTACGTATGAGCCGATAGGGGTGGAGCAAACCAACTCGATGAGTATAGAGGCTTCTACTATACCGCGCATAGATTTGAATAAGCGACTTCATTATTTATTTGGATATCCGTATGGATGTACCGAGCAAACCGTGTCTCGGGCTTTTCCACTATTGTATTTAGAAGACATTATGGAGCTTACCGATGATATGAAGGCTACCAAAAAACAGAATGTTCAGATTGCGCTGCAAAAGATATATGAAAGGCAAACCGGCTCAGGGTTGGTGAGGTATTGGCCAGGGTCTTATACCAGTCATTACAATGATTATATCACCAGTTATGCAGGTCATTTTATGATAGAAGCAGAAAAGAAAGGTTTTCAGTTGGGAGCTGGAGTAATGGCTCGATGGAAAAAATATCAGCAAACTTCCGCCAGAACCTGGAAGCCTATTTACAATACAAACAGGTACATTAATAATGAGATGGTGCAGGCCTATCGTCTTTATACGCTGGCGCTACATCAGTCGGCTGAGGTAGGCGCTATGAACCGTATGCGCGAACTGGAGAATTTGCAAGCCCCTTCTCTTTGGTATTTGGCGGCTACCTATATGCTTATTGGTCAAAAAGATGAAGCCGCCAAATTAGCCGAAAGGGCTGATAAGGTGGACTATTATAACTATTACGGCTACTGGTATTATGGTGGTAATTTGAGAAATATGGCCATAGAGCTCATGGTGCTCAATGATTTGGGAAGAAAAACCGAAGCCTTACAATTGGGTAGAGAAGTGGCCAAACAGCTGAGTTCCGAAGGTTGGTATACCACGCATAGTTTAGCTTTTGGCTTGGTATCTTTTGTAAAAACTTATGGCGAATACGCTAAGAAGAGTGGTGACTTATCTTGGAAGTATAAAGCTGGAGCGGAAGAATATGTGGGAAATACCAAAGGAACTTTTCAAACCTATGAAGTGAAAAACGCTTTGGACGACCCCAAAGAATACACCTTGCGAAACACGAGCTCGGTGCCTGTAAATTATACCGTAACTACTGCTGGCACACCTATTAGTTATGATTTGCCAAGTATCAGTTCCAATCTCTCCATGCAGGTTAAATATATGGATGCTAATGGAAATAGTATAGATGAAACCCGCATCAAGCAAGGGCAAGATTTTGTGGTGGAAGTTTCGCTTTCGCGCCAAGGAAATGAGGAGGGTTATGATAATATGGCTTTGAGCCAAATGTTCCCCACGGGCTGGGAAATAATAAATACACGATTGCTCGAAGTCTCAGAATCGGATGAATCAGCCTATGACTACAAAGACATCAGAGATGATAGAGTGTATACCTTCTTTGGCTTGAGAAGAAATTATACTTCTACCTATAGAGTGCGACTGAATGCTACCTACGCGGGTAAATATTTCCTTCCTCCGGTTGAGGCCAGCGATATGTATAATGATAATATCAAAGCTCGAGTGCCGGGTAAGTGGGTGGAGGTAGTGAGGTAATTTGGGGTTTGCAATTTGCAATTTTGGAGGGAATTAATAATGATGATACAGCGCTAAGAGATTTGGTGCTCAAATAGCTACAATGCAATTGACCAAAGAAACAGCAAGCTTAATTGAAGCATGGATAGAATTTCAGCGATCGAACAATCCTGAACTTCAATGGACAGTTATGGCCTTTGATGATTTAACTAATAATAATCCTCAAACTGCCTGGTTGGCACTCGAAACAACGTATGAACAAATTAAAAATGAGCCCGACATTGTTGGAATGTTGGCAGCTGGACCTTTAGAAGATTTGCTTTCCCAGAATGGTGAAAAAGTGTTCGGAAAATTGAAATATTATATCGAATCTAACCCTGAATTTAAAGAATGTTTGAAAGGTGTTTGGCAGAACTTAATGAGTGATGATTTTTATGCCAGAGTGAAATTATTGATGGAATAAGAATCAATGATGCGTAGACTCACAACTTAAACCTTTTGCGAATCTCCACGCCCTTTGCGCCTCTGCGGTTAAGTAATTTACGACTAAAGACTTTTCAGAACTAAACCATCCTGAGCTTTATGATTTCAAGCCACCGAAAATGGGTGTTATTTAGTATATATAAAAAGTATATACCTTTGTGATGTAAATAATGAATTATGAAAACAGTATCCTTAAAAATAGACGATGCCATTTTCGGGGAGACCGAGAAAATACTGGAACGAATAAAAAAGCCCCGCAATCGCTATATCAACGAGGCTTTGGATTATTACAATAAGATGCAAAGGCGCGATATGATTCGCGAAAAGCTGAAAAAGGAATCGGCTTTGGTGAATAAAGAATCGATGAAAGTTCTTAAAGAATTTGAGGAGATAGAAAATGGCGATTAACCAATTTGAGATATGGGTAGCGGACTTAAACCCGCAAATAGGTACCGAAGCAGGTAAGACAAGGCCAGTACTAGTGGTTCAAACAGATTTGCTGAACGAATTTAATCATGGTTCTACTTTGGTTTGCCCTATAACCACTAATGTTCAGGCAGGTTCGGAACTTCTGAGGGTTCATCTTGAAAGTGGCACGGCTAACTTGAACGAGCCCTGCGATGTGATGATTGATCAAATACGGGCCATTGACAATAAGAGACTTATTAGCAGGGTGGGTAGTTTGCCAATGGCGTTGAGAGAGCATGTAAAGGAGAGCCTAAGGATTATAATGGATTTGGAGTAAGGCAAGGTTCACATTGTTTCAAGCGATGTGGGCAACAGATAGTAAAGTTCACGAGCCAGGCAAATGGGTGGAAGTAGTTCGTTGAGAAATTGTTTTGAGAACTTAGTGGTAGGAACAATAATGATGAATACGGGGCTAAATGATTTGGCGATGTATTTAATTCCTCAGCGAATCTCAGCGAATCTCAGCGAAACTCTGCGCCCTTTGCGCCTCTGCGGTGAATCAAGTTTAAAACATAATTATGAAAATATTCTATAAGACATTACCTCTTATTTTTTTTGGTTTGCTCCAAGTATCTAATGTTTTTGGACAAAAAGCTCAAGATACATTGCTACTAGAATCTGTTATGGATACTATTATGTTAGAAAGATGGAAACCTACCCATGGCGAATTTGGTGGAACTTTTGAAAGAATGATGTTCTATAGAATACCAGCACCATTACCCCATTCCTGCAATCTTCCTGATACATCCAATTTCATTTGTAGTAAGTTATACTTAGACTATTTTTATAAGGAAAGTATATATGATTCTATTGTGGAACTTGTAGATCTGACAAGAGTTTTGGTTGATTTTAAAGTTAGCAATCTTATTTTCAAATCAATATCTGAATTAAAAAAACCAACTGATTTTTCCAATGAGGATTTGTTTATTTCTCACGTTGGATCATTTTTTTATCGATTTGAATTTGGTCATGGAAGACACAAATATTTCATAATGCAAACCGAAGGAGCAGAAAATGGATGGAACGCCTTTTCACAATTAGTGGAACAAATAATGCTTGCTACCAAAAAATAATTCAATTACTATTAATTGTACGGTGAGGCTATCAGAGTAGAAATATGAAATCAAAAAAGAAAATATTCTTTGTAGCTCTATTGCTGATCTTCGGTTTGCGGTTTTATTTCCTCTTACCTAAGCCTCTTTTTAATGCTTCCTATTCTACCGTAGTTTTTGCCGAAGGAGGAGAACTCCTCGGTGCGCGGATGGCAAAAGATGAACAATGGCGTTTTCCACTCTTAGATACCTTACCTAGTAAATTCGAGAAAGCTATTCTCACCAAGGAGGACAAATATTTCTATTATCACTTGGGGATAAACCCTGTGTCGCTGTTTCGGGCAATTTGGCTGAATGTAAAGGAAGGCAAAGTAGTAAGTGGTGCCAGTACCTTGAGTATGCAGGTAATCCGCATGAGCCGAGGAAACCCGCCTCGTACTATTTTAGAAAAGCTCTACGAAATGATTTTGGCAACCCGGCTGGAACTTGGATATAGCAAGGCTGAAATTTTGAACTTGTATGCAGCGCATGCGCCTTTTGGTGGAAACGTGGTAGGTTTTGAAAGTGCCTCCTGGCGCTATTACAATCGTAGTCCTGATAACCTAAGTTGGGCAGAATGCGCCACTCTGGCCGTTTTGCCCAATGCTCCCGGGCTAATTCACCCCGGCCGAAACAGGCCCTTATTAATTGAAAAACGCGATGAATTGCTCAAAGCACTGTGGGAAGAGGAAGTGATAGATGAAGACACGTATCGCTTGGCATTATTAGAAACAATTCCGGATAGGCCGGCCGATTTGCCGCAATCAGCCCCGCATTTGGTAGAATATTTTAATCAGTCAAATTCTGGCGAAAGACATTTTACGACCCTTAATAATTCTACGCAAATAAAGGCGCAATCATTACTTAATGAGCATGTAAACAGGTTGAGGGAAAATCATATTTACAATGGTGGAATATTACTTATTGAGAATAAAACCGGGGGGGTAAAAGCCTATGTGGGAAATACCAGTGCCGGAAAAGATCATTACAATAATATGCTCCTTACGCCACGAAGCTCCGGGAGTATATTGAAACCCTTTTTGTATGCCAGTATGTTGAGTTCGGGTGAATTGCTTCCATCACAGCTTGTACCTGATGTTCCTACTTTTTTAGGTGGGTTTAAGCCTGAGAATTTTGTGAATGAATTTGATGGTGCGGTTCCGGCTGATGAAGCGCTGGCTCGCTCCTTAAATGTACCTGCCGTTTTGCAGTTGAGGTCTTACTCGGTTCCAAGATTTTTAGAAAGGCTAAGAGAATTGGGTT
>JAUICR010000145.1 GCA_030427785.1 Bacteroidia bacterium
CCTTAAATAACGAATACCACAATAACAAATAAGGCCGCAATTCAGCGGCCTTATTTGTTGATTGTATAGTAGGAATGATCTACCAGGAGGATAGAGTTATGCCATTGAATTTTCCGTTTTCTAGTTTCATGGTACTACCGTCTTTGGTATTAGTAAGAGTGCCGCTAAAGCTACCGGTAACTTTTGCACCATCAATTTTGGTGAGTATTACTTCTCCTGAGGTAACATTGTAAGCTGTTTGATTATCGGGGTAATAGGCAAAGTAACCTTTGGCACGCTCTAAGGAGTGCGAGCCCACAGTGTAGGTACCTTCCGTATTACCATTGATGTATACCGAAAGCTGCTTGAGGCCATCTTCGTGTTTTACAAAGTAGGTGGTGTCCTTCCAGTTATAGCCGGCTCCCGTTCCTGAGATATCGGTACCATCTAATGTATACGTTATTTGGCCGTCAACAGTAGGTTGAGGGTTTGTGCTGTCGGCTTCATTTTCCTTACTGCATCCTAGCAGGACGATAGAAATAAGTAAGGCCATAATTTTAGTTGTTTTCATTTTGTTGAGTTTTTAACAAACATAAATGGGGCCTTAGTCTCCTGCCATAAGGCAAATGCACTAATCGTAATATTCATCTTATATTTCATGAAAATCTACATACTCTAGCTTTTCCATAGTGTATGTTTCGATATTAATAAAATCGTAATCCTGAAGTACTTTTCCTTTGATGAGATAAACTCCGGTTCCATTAAATCTGTAACGGGCGGCCACATCAGGAAAATGAACTGTATCGATAAAGTCACCGGCTTCATCTACAAAACAACCAAATTGCATGTGCCGCGAGTTTTCAGCACGTGTATTTAAATTTCGATAGTGAACAAGGTATCCATAAATTGTAACCACTTGGCCTACTTTACTTGCAATGTCTTTGGCGGCAAGTGTTTCTTGTGGTTTATTCTTCAATAACAGAAATGGAGAGGTGAGCGGAAATCCCAGAATTTCTATTTCATCCACGGCATTTTCATGCGGATTGTACTCCAATTTAGGTAATTCCATTTTTTTTGGAGTAGTGCGAAAAAGGTCGCTAACGGGAACAGACTTTTTAGCTCCGCCCAATAGAAAATGTGCTTCCCAAAGCAGTTTCTTCTTGTCGGGATTCAGTAGTCTGAAGGCATTTATCCGAATCAGAATTACCAGTTGATCGAGCGAAATTTCTACCCGATCTAAGAAATTAGCCAAGCTATTGAATACTCCATTTTGCTCTCGCTCCTTTAATATTTGATGAATTGCTCGATCTTCCAATTCTTTCATCAAATTAAAACCTAAAAAAATGTGTTTTCCTGTTAAACTAGTTTCCATATGAGAACGGTTAACACAAGGTGCTTCTATAATTCCACCATGCAGGCGAGCTTCGTTTACATAAGTTTCAGCTCGGTAAAAACCACCACCATTATTGATGGTAGCCACCATATATTCTAGTGGATAGTACGCCTTTAGATATAGACTTTGATAGCTTTCTACAGCATAACTGGCCGAGTGTCCTTTGGCAAAAGCAAAGTTCCCGAAGCTTTCTATTTGCCGCCATACTTCTTGGGTAATAGCTGGGTCATATCCATAGGAATCACAGTTGGAAAAGAACTTGTCTCGCACTTCATTAAAGCGATTTCGCTCTTTGAATTTCCAGCTCATACCACGTCTTAAGATGTCAGATTCTTCTAAAGTAAGGCCCGCAAAAAAGTGCGCCACTTTTAGCACATCCTCTTGGTACACCATTACCCCATAGGTTTCACTTAATATTTCGGCCAGTTTGGGGTGGGTGTATTTTCGAGCTTCTGGTTCTCTAAATCTTTTGATATACTCTGCCATCATACCACTGGCCGATACTCCCGGACGAATGATGGAGCTGGCAGCTACTAATGAACGGTAAGTGTCACCTCTTAATTTTTTGAGTAAGCCACGCATGGCTGGAGACTCTACATAAAAGCAGGCCATCGTTTTTCCTTCTCGTAATAGGGCTTTTATTTTTTCATCGTGGTAAAAGGGAGCCGGGTTGTGAATATCAATCTCCTCTGATTCGGGATGATTTTGCTTCACTAGTGTCACAGCATCTTTAATTTTTCCAAGGCCTCGCTGCCCTAGTATGTCAAATTTGTAAAGGCCTACGTCTTCGGCTGAGTACATATCAAAGTGCGTGGTAGAAAAACCTTTAGGCGGCAAAAAGGTGGAGCCAAAATGATAAATTTCTTTCTGTGGAATAAGAATCCCGCTGCTGTGGATAGTCATATTATGTGGAAAATTCTCAATCCGCTGACCATAGCGCAGTACCAGCTTTTGCATATCATCCATGCCATGGGTACCTATGCGTCTGCGGCTCAATTGGTCAATATCTCTACCAGGAAGCCCAAGCACCTTACCAAGTTCGCGAACTACCGCCCGATACTTAAAAGTAGTATGAGAGCCAAGCAAGGCAGCCTTAGGATACTTTTCAAAAATGTAACGCGTAATATCTTGGCGGTCGCGCCACGAAAAGTCAACATCAAAATCTGGTGGCTGCTGCCTGCTCATATTCATAAATCGCTCAAAGTATAGATCTAAATCTATAGGGTCTACATCGGTGATGCGAAGTAGATAGGCTACAAGGCTATTGGCTCCCGAGCCTCTGCCAACGTAGAAGTAGTTTTTGCTTCGCGCAAATTTTACCAAGTCCCAATTGATAAGAAAGTAGCTGTAAAAGCCTCTTCTGCTCAAAACGTCTAACTCATTTTCCATCCGCTGCAGCACTTCCTGCGATGGATTGTTTCCATAGCGATACTGGAGGCCCTCGCGGCACAGGCTCAGTATTTTTTCCCGATCATCACCCATGCTGCCGTTGGGCGTAAAAATCTGTTGATTGGCAGATTTCTGATAATTCTTAAACTCAAAAGCAATACTGGATTGGCTTAGGACCTGCCTTGTGTTTTCAACGATTTTGGGAAACTCATCAAACACTTTTTCCAACTCGGTGGGTGGGGTGTACAGGTCGTATTCGTTTCCTTGCTCTGTTTTTGGAAGTTTACTCAATAGAGAGTTTTTGCCAATTGATCGTAATAACCGGTGGGTGTTGAAGTCGCGTTTGTTTTTAAAGCTATTGCTGTGCAAAATCACCAGCTTATGAAGCTGATTGCGCCATGGCGAAAATTTAAGTTTGATAAGTTGTGTGGGGTGTACGCCTATGTACTCATTATCGGATAGCTGATGCTGAGGTGCTCGTGCAAAAGGATAAATTACAAAGCTGTGATTGAAGTTGGGAGCTTGATCATCAAAAGGAATTTTATTTTCTAAATGATGGGACAGGTGCCGATTGATTTCTGAATAACCATCATTGTTCATGGCAATTGCCACGTATTGTTGTTCATTGCCATTTCTAAAATCTACGCCCAGTATAGGCCGAATGTTGTGCTCCTTGGCCAGCCTTACAAATTCAATCCCTGCAGCCGTGTTGTTGATGTCGGTTAAGAGTAATTCTTTAAGCTCATTTTGTTGCGCCCATTCCAACATTTCCTTTAGCGAAAGGGTGCCATAAGTAAAGGAATATGTAGAGTGGTTGTTTAACATTCAAAAGATTGAGACATAAGATTTTAGATGTTAGACTTAAAAATCTACGCCCTCCTATGCGCTGGTATCACATTGGGTTTGCCATTAAATGGATTGCCACCACCCAGGTTTCTTGATTCCATTGTGAGTGCACGTTTTACGGCATTCATACCATAGCGGTTTCTGATTTTATCCATAGCCTGATACAAGCGAATGGTTTCTTCATTATCATCAAACATATTTATCTGATGGCCGCCACCTACCAAGTGGCTACACTTTACACCTACTAGGCGTACGAGCAATCGCTTGTTATACAGTTTTTCAAAAATTTCCTTAGCCATGTTTATCAATGTATGGTCATTGCTGGTATAGGGAATTCGATTCTGTAGCGTATAGGTATTAAAATCTGAATAGCGAATTTTTACGGTAACACAGGCGGTAAGCTTATTTCCCTGCCTTAGTTGGAAAGCAAGATTTTCGGCCATGGCAATAATTAAGGTACGCAGCTTTTCTACATCTATCGTGTCTTTCTGAAAAGTGCGCTCCAGCGAAATAGACTTGCGTTCCTGGTAGGCTATTACCGGGCTGTTGTCAATACCATTGGCCTTTTTCCAAATCATGGTACCGGTTTTTCCCATAGCTCTATCCATCATTTCGATGGGCATTTGCTGTAGCGTATGGATTTTTTTGACTCCCATTTGGCTTAGCAGCAAGGTGGTTTTATCGCCCACCATCGGAATCTTTTTTACCGAAAGGGGAGCCATAAAAGGCTTTTCGGTGCCACGCGCTACTTCAATCTTATTGTTGGGCTTGGCCTCGCCTGTAGCAATTTTAGCTACAGTTTTGTTGGTAGATAGGCCAAAAGAAATGGGCAATCCCGTTTCGCGAATTATCTTATCTCTAATTTCGGAAGTAAGCTTAAAGCAGCCAAAAAATTTGTCCATACCTGTGAGGTCGGCATAAAACTCATCAATAGAAGTTTTTTCGAAAAGTGGTACTTCCTCCTTCACGATTTCGGTAATCATATTGGAATATTTGGAATAGCGGCCGCTATCGCCTTTTATCACAATAGCCTCGGGGCAAAGCTGCAAAGCCATACGCATGGGCATGGCCGAGTGTATTCCAAACTTGCGGGCTTCGTAACTACAAGATGCTACCACACCACGGCTATCGGTGCCACCCACTAGCACAGGTTTGCCCTCCAAAGCACTATTCTGCAATCTTTCTACCGATACAAAAAAGGTATCCAGATCCAGATGAGCGATGGTTTTGTTGCTATTATTTTCTTGTGCGTATAGCATCCTTGGGCATTGTGTGTTTTTATGAAAATGAGCTTTTTACAACTGATTTTCAGAGGGGTTCGTTGTGTGATGGGGAGCAATAAAGATAGGAAAACGCGTAGCGAGATTTTAATGTTTAGCCCTTCAAGTTTTTCACTATCAGCCGCCAAGCCGCATTCTGAAATGTAGCATGCTGAAATGCAGCGAAATTCAGTTCACCTTATTTCGGCAATGTAGATTAAGGCCCAAGACTAATTATTTTCGATTTCTTCTAAGTCAATTTTTTCCCAAACCTTATCGCTGGCCAATTTATAAGACCCTAAATATTTTTTATTCCAATGGCTTGGAGGAATCAACGATAGGAATTGCTCGTCTATATTTTCTTTGGCATATAAGTGATACACTTTACCTACTATGGGCTCAAAAGATATTTTAGCATTATACAACAGCTCATTGATTTGATACTCATCAATCAATTTTTGATAGTTCTTTTTAAGAGATTCTATCTTATCATTAAACGTATGATTGAAACTGGTAATGCCATTGTTTTTCCAGGTGAGCACTCCGGTGCTTTTTATGCTTGGCGCCCCTATGTTGGTTCCATAGGGTAGTAAGCTTGAGTTATAGGTTTGAGTTTCTTTGTCAAACGACACATTATCGGGGCGTTCCTTAGCGTAAAAGTTGGGCAATTCATCAACACGGGCATAAGGGTAGTTCACAAATTTACTCACAGATGAATACTGATTTAAACCTGTAACACATACGTCATTGGCTTTTTGTAAATCTACCTGGCCATCTAGTTCTATGTAGTCCTCATCTACACTGATAAACTGTATTTCGCCTACAATCAATCGGGTGCCGTTAGTCTCAATAGGAAGGTCTTTTGCCAACTTTAAGGCAATTTTGATATTGCTTTCGGCCACAAAGGGAGCATGGAAATTAGAAAGATATTCCACTCCCAAATTGCAGGCTTTAAACTCAGATTCACCGTCCTTAAATTTTGCAGAGGTATAATGCGCTTGTTTTAAAAAGGACTTATGAACGTGGTTGATGGTAAAAAAACCAGTGTCTATAATATTTTGATAGGTATGCCTTTCCACAGTCAATGGGCGCATAATAAACCCAAGCTGAGGTGGGTTAGACCCAATATGCACTACAGAATTAAACAAGGCTACATTGGTAGATCCGGCCTCAGATAGAGTACCTACAAGATGCACACTTTTATACCCCGAAATGGAATTGACAAGCTTGAGTCTATAAGTAGATTCAAACGCTAACAGGGCCGCCTGATTAATCACCATAATTTACTTTGTTTAAATATTGTGCTAAAATATTAAACAAATGGATTAAGGAGTGAATAATAGTGGTAAAATGTACTTGGATAGTGGTGCAACAGTTTTGAATTGAACGCTCAAATCTAGGTCAGGAACCCTCTATATTGCATCCTAAGTATTTGTATCGTAAGCCTGTATTTTAAAAGAAAACAAAAGTGAAAAGTTGTCATTTTGTACAGGGGAAATTATGACAATTATTCAGAATTATGACAGGATAAATGCGGTATAAAAAGGAAACAAATGCCTAAAACACTATTAAGCTGATTTGGTATTTTTTTTGTTCAATTACTATCCAAATCGCAGCGATTGTACCTTGAAATAATGTTTAATTAAAAATTTTTGTAGTTATGAGCAATTTAGTTAATGTTCCTAAAAACGGAGGTTTGTCAAACACTAATTCAACAGTAAACTTCCCAAGTTGGTCTAATTGGATAGACGATATCCTTAATAGAGATATACCATCAGTATTTAGTTCAAATTTTAATTCGGGAATGTCTTTGCCAAAGGTAAATATTAAGGAAACCGCAGATTCTTTTATGGTAGAAATGGCAGTGCCAGGGCTCAATAAATCAGATTTTCATTTGGATATTGACAACCAAGTACTTTCTATTTCTACCGAAATAAAGGAAGAGAATGAGCGCCAGGAAGGCAATTATACCCGAAGAGAGTTTGGATACTCTTCTTTTAAACGAACCTTTACTCTGCCAGAGAGTGTGGATGATGAAAAAATAAATGCTAGTTATAAAGACGGTATTTTGAGTATTCTGTTACCAAAAAAAGAAGAGGCTAAACAAAAGCCCCCAAGAAACATTAAGATTTCATAATTGGTTTGTTCAATTTTGGATTAAGAAGAAAAGGATGCTGAAAACCAGCATCCTTTTTTTTGTCAGTTTATTACCGTTAAGTATTTCCGCTGCCCTATTTCAACACAGATAAAAACCAAGTGGTTCCTATTTAGTCAATCTCAAACGAGGATCACCATAGTGTAGGTCTAATTGGCTGCACAGTTCGTAAATGCCTAACGGGTTATTGTAAATAACCACTTGATGCTTATTAAGGACTTCATGGTCAAAATCCTTCAATTTTGTTTTGTCGAATCTTACCCCGTTCAACAAGATGACTTCGCAAGGTATGGACGGATAATATAACCAGCTGCGCCTGTCGCCATTTATACTTACCGATATCACCTCTTTCATTTTGGAACTGCTCCTGTTTACTTGAATTAGGGGGTAAAAAGCGTAGGCGTCAAAAAGGTAGTTCTCGCCATTCCTACTTGCGTTAATTACTAAATCGATGTTATGATTTGAAACAACGTTTTCGAGCTCATGGGCTCTTTGGAGCAAGTCCTGGTTTTTAGCCACAGGGAAAACAGTTTTTTCAAAAATATATTCAGAAGTTTTTTGGCTTTTTAAAATCTTAAATACAAAGGTGCTTCCCGTGATTATTAGAAGAGCCAGAATCGTCATCCTGTTGGGCTCAAATTTTTTGAAAACCATAAATGCCGAAATGATTAATAAAAGGGGTAGGAGTAGGTAGAACCGGCTGGGAGTATAAAAGATACCTGCATCTGCATAGGGGGATTGAATCTTAGGGATAGCCAGCGTAACCAATAATAGGACAAGAATGGAGAGTATGAAAAGAAACTCCTTTTTCTTGGATTTTTTCCAAGCAAGTACTGAGAGTGCGATAAATAGAATGGGATAGACAATACCCCAGTTGGAAAAAAAGGGAAACAAATTTTCAAAGTGGCCGCTGTTTTCTATACTTGAGATAAATGTATCGCTATCTACATGTACTCCTGCCAATACGTGGCGTACTTTTTCTGGGTGAATTTGGTAAAAGTACTTGGCGAAATAATCGGCCACGAGAATTGGAACAACCCATAAACTTTTTAGATAGAAAGAAGGCGATTTATAATGCTGAATAAATACTAAAACGAAGAGTGGAGCTACCAACAATAAAGAAGATCGATTAGTAACATAACAAAGTGCAGCAGCTAGGAAGAAGAGCCCGATGCGCTGATTGCTTTTTGGATTGAAAAGGGAAATAAACAATAGTGGAACAAAAAGGTGTGCCTGTACAAACCCACGAGGAATAGAGGTTAGGAAGCCATACTCTAATGGCAGCAGAACGGGAAAGGCCAAACATAGGTAGGCCCAAATGTTATGTCCCTTCCTCTTGAAAAAATAAGCCAGTACTATAAAGGGTAAGAGAGAAATGAAACTTGTGCTAATGGGTAAAGCAAAATAAACGGGAACCTTCATCCATAATAAAGGCACAGACATGAGTGCCTCGAGCATATAATTGTAGGCTTGGCCATAAAAAAACGGTTCATGAAATATACCCTTTGAATAATCTACTGCGCCATTCCACAGTATGGTTTGGTCAATATCGGTATAGCGAAATGAAAAATTGATTAAGGTTAGAATACGATCTAGAACCAACATGGAGATGAAGACCGCAAAGAGCTGCCATCGTCCCAACCAATTATCAGTATTTGTTTGCCCAGGATCTAAAAATGATGACCTATTTATTTTCATGAATTTGTACCAACAATAAAGTAAAACCAAACTTAGGCTAATCTACACGCTTTTGACCTTTGCTAAAACCGTAATTCCAAGCCTGGCACATCCTATAAAAACAAAAAGCCCGCTAAGGGCTTCTGTTCTATTCATTATTTTGATTTGGGAGGGGTTGTGCAACGGCTACTTTTGTTAGCGATTGTTTTTTATTCTTCATTTAACTTTTTCCAAAATTCGGACTCGATTATTTCTTTTCTCAGTCCGTCAATTGAGTCATCATCTAACCAATATGGATAGAGTTTTATCTTTTTATCTCTTATTGTGATAGAATAGGAACTTTCCTTTTTGCTTTTCTCCAATGTTTCAAGAGCCGAAATAAGTTCTTGTTGGATTTTTTCTTTGTCAAAATGGTCAGTAATTATTTCAATTGAGCGGTTAACAACTAATTCATAGTTAGAGCTTCCCTTTGAGTCAAGTGCTTCAGGAACAATCGTAAAAAGTGCCTCTTCATATTTTTCAAGCTTTTCAAGGCAATCTGTCACACATATCGTCAGTCGGTTTTT
>JAUICR010000146.1 GCA_030427785.1 Bacteroidia bacterium
GTACTTATTTATCTTCCAAAAAAGTTGCTGCTAGCCGTAGGACTCATAATTGTAGTGGGCCATAATGCGCTGGACAATGTGCAAATGAGTGGAAATAACACGAGTGCCATATTGTGGTACATTATTCATCAACGAAATGGTGTATTGATAGGAGACGATGTTCTGGTATTTGCTTACCCCGTTTTGCCTTGGATTGGCGTGATGACTCTAGGTTATCTTTTTGGCACTTTATACACTTCAAACTTTAATCTACAATCGCGAAAAAAATATCTGGTACTATTAGGTATTGGATCTCTTGTCTCGTTTTTTGTACTCCGAGGATTAAACCTTTACGGAGATTTAGTTCCTTGGAGTTATCAACCAGAATTTAGCTATACAATGCTTTCCTTTTTTAATGTCACCAAGTATCCCCCCTCCATAGATTACCTGCTGATTACTCTTGGGCCTGCTTTCCTATTTCTGGCAGCTATTGAATCAGTAAAAAACAGAATAACCGATTTCTTCCTGGTGTTTGGCCGGGTGCCTTTCTTTTATTACTTCCTGCATGTATTACTTATTCACACCCTTGCGATACTAGGTGTTTTGCTTTTTAACAATGATTGGTCAGCACTTGCAGAGCCTCGTGGCTTATCACCCATTGCAATAGCAGCTTTCGGTTATCCATTGTGGGTTACTTACATAATGTGGGTTATAGTAGTTCTCATGCTTTATCCATTTTGTAAAAGATACATGGAGTATAAAGCATGCAATAGGGATAAATGGTGGTTGAGTTATTTGTAATCACCGCATCCCCGCTTTCCCCATTCCCCAGCGCATGAGGTAAAAACTAAGGCCTGCTGTGGCAAACCAAATCCAGAAAAGCTGCCACTCGGCTAGTATGGCATAGCCAATAAAAAAGAGTACACCATACACCATTACCACTCCGCTCAGCCAGCATACAAATAAGTAACTGAAGTTCTCTTCGGGATCACCGGCCGTTTTATACTTGGCCCAAACTCCACCTGGCTTTACGCGATGGTAAAAACTCTGCAATACTTTAGAATCTGTGGGCTTACTGATATAAGCAGTAAGCAGCCAGGCTACAGTGGTGAAAATAACGGTAAAAATAAACTCTCCATTTTGTTCGAAAAAAGCTTCGGGCAAATGCTCAGGTAAAATCCATTTGGCAATAGCCAAACCTATAAATGGAGCAATAGTAGCAACCAGCTCGGTAAGGGCATTAATACGCCACCAGTACCAGCGCAGGATGAGTACCATTCCCAGTCCTGCTCCACTAGCTATTAAGAATTGAGCTGCGCTATCTATCATTGTAATTTGGGTGGTAACCAACAAGCCCACCAACATTATGAGCACAGTAATTACACGCCCTGCTTTTACATAATTTTTTTGAGCTGCTTCTTCGGTTTCAAAATCACTATCCTTTTTTACAAATCGCTTGTACAAGTCATTAGTTAAGTATGAGCTTCCCCAGTTTAGCTGGGTAGAAATGGTACTCATATAAGCCGATAAAAAGCCTACGAACAAGAGGCCTTTAACACCACTGGGTAAAAAGTCGCGCATCACCATAATAAAGCCCTTACTAGATTCTTCAATGGCTAAATCGGGATACAATACCAAGGCGCATAACCCCACGATAATCCACGGCCAGGGACGCAAGCCATAATGGGCAATTTGAAAAAACAAACTGGAGTACACGGCATTCTTTTCATCCTTGGCACTCATCATTCTTTGCGAGATATAGCCGCCACCACCCGGCTCATTGCCCGGATACCAACTGGCCCACCACTGCAAACCCAGGTAAGAGAAAAAAGCTCCAGCGGTAAGGGAGAAGGTTCCAACCACCACATCATTTCCGCCAATATTGGGAATCAAGCTTAAGCGCCAAGCTGGTAATTTAGCTTTAAGCCCTTGTACCCCACCAATTTCGGGTGCATTAAGCACCACCACTGCCAGGATTATACAACCCGTCATGGCGATAATAAACTGCGCAAAATCGGTCATAGCAATACCAAGCAAACCTGCAATAGAACTATAGAATGCCACCAATATCATAGCTCCCGCTGTTACCCAAAAAGCCGTTTCGTAGGGTACTTCAAAAAACACTTCGATAATCTTGATAAGCGCAGCATTAACCCAACCTATAATTACCACATTGAGGAATAAACCTAGATACACCGCCTTTACACCACGCAGCCATTTGGCAATGGGCCCGCTATAGCGTAGTTCTAGAAATTCCAATTCGGTAATTACATTAGCCCTACGCCAAAGTCTAGCAAAGAAAAATGTAGTAAGCATCCCTCCTATCAGCATGTTCCACCACAGCCAGTTTCCGGAGATTCCATGCTGTGCTATTTTTTCGGTTACCCAAAGTGGTGTATCGGCCGCAAATGTGGTGGCCACCATACTCACTCCTGCTATATACCAAGGCAGGTTTCGGCCACCCAAAAAGAAATCAGTAAGGCTCGTTCCGGCCTTTCCGCGAAAGCGAATACCAATAAACACAAAGCTGATTAAAAAGAAGGCCACCACGGCCCAATCAAGAGGTGATAAATTTGCCATAATGCAAATAAAGCAAAACCCCAATACTTCCGCATTATCGCTAAATTTGCCACCTACATTTTTTAATATGAAATACGGATTTTTACTTCTCTCTCTCGTTTTGTTGGCTTCCTGCCAGAGTAATTCAAACAATGAAAACACATCTTCTGACCCTTATTTGGTAAGCGATGAAGTTTTTAAAATGAAGCTTGGTACAGATGAAGTGTATGGCGTTCGCCTAAAAATGACTTCGCCTGCCAAACGTGCTTACCTAAGTTACGTGGTGCGGTTGGCCCAAAACGAAAAAATTTGGCTCGATACAATTTACACTGAGGTAAGCGCTGGTGATACCATAGAAAATGAACTTATTTTTTCGGAAGCTATGGTAAACTCAGGCGACCAGGTGGAAGTACAAACCCAATCTATTACCATTGAGTAAAAACGTAAAAATGCTAGCCAAGACCATGCATGGTCTGGAAGATGTGCTAGCCAAAGAACTGCGCCAACTTGGGGCCATGAACATCAAGCCCGTGAAGCGTGGAGTTACCTTTGAAGGAGATTTAGGTTTCTTGTATAAAGCCAACCTTTGGCTGCGAACTGCCCTCCGTATTTTAGTTCCTATCGGCAATTTCAAAGTTCGAAATGAAGATGAAATTTACAAGCGTGTAAAAGAAATGCCCTGGGAAGACCACTTTGATGTGGACAAAACCATCATGGTGAATGCCACCATTTTTTCAGAGAAATTTACCCATAGCCTCTTTATTGCTCAAAAAGTAAAAGATGCGATTGTTGATCGTTTTCGTGAGCGTACTGGTCATAGGCCATCGGTAGATACTCAAAATCCGGACATCAGAATTGACATTTATATTCACAATGAAAATGTGATTATGTCTTTAGATAGTTCAGGACATTCACTACACAGACGTGGCTACCGCTGTCAGGCAGATGTAGCTCCTATCAATGAGGTATTAGCAGCTGGTATACTTAAGCTTATAGATTGGAAAGGCATGGCCCACATGATAGATCCTATGTGTGGTTCGGGTACTTTCCTTATTGAGGCGGCTCTGATAGCTCATAATATTCCACCAGGTGTTTTCAGAAAAGATTTTGCTTTCAAAAACTGGAAAAACTACGATGCCGAGCTGCATGATTTTCTATTTGAAAAGGCTTTGGAAAAAGAAAAGAACTTCTATTATACCATTCAAGGTTTTGATATGGACAATAGAGTTTTGGCGAAAGCCGAAGAGAATATTGAGAATGCATTGATGACGGATCAGATTAGCACAAGTCAGGCTGACTTTATGGAATTTGAAACGGACCAGGAAATCAAGAAACCGGGAATCATAGTATTTAACCCGCCCTACGGTGTAAAGTTTGAAGCCAATATTCCAGAGCTTTATAACGGGATTGGTAATACGCTTAAGCATAAATTCCCGGGCTATACTGCTTGGATGATAACCTCTAGCGCTGAAGGATTAAAACACGTTGGACTCAAACCTTCAAAAAAAATAAAGCTTTACAATGCTAAGCTCGAAAGCTGGTTGGTGCGCTATGATTTGTACGAGGGAAGTAGGAAGAGGAAGGGGAGTGAATAGTTTGGAAGAGTGAACGGTGAGCAGAAGCTACTGGGGGAGTAGTGAAAAGAAATTGAAGTTTTCATGAAAAAACAGAAAGAATATAGTTTAGTTATTCGTTGAACTTTGATATGAACAAACCACTTTTAGCAATTCTGTTAGCCTTGTTTGGAGCAACTTCATTCTCTCAAACGTTTGAAATAAAGACCGAGTTTGAAGATAGTTCAGGTAATCAATTAAAAAACATTAGTAATCTATACTTTGATGAATATGGTGGTTATTTCTACATAACTGAAGATGAAAATGGCGGTTCCTTTGTTACTAACGTTGATACTTTGAATTTACCAAAAAGAAAAGGTACTGGCGGTATTTATGGCAAGAATGGAGAAATCTCTAGCTATTATACTTCCATGGATTCGTTCTACTACAAAAACACAAATTCCACTAAATATTTTGCAGGAGGGTATGGAGAAATAATAAACCATATCACGGACTTTCATAAGGACAATGTTGCGATAGCTACAGAAAAGAATGATTCGATATTTCATTTTATAAATGGAAAGCTCTTATCAAAAAATCACAAAAAAGATTGTCGCGGGTTTCCAAGTATTGATAAGTGGTGTGCTTTTAGCGAAAATGGGAATGCCCTCTATTTCATTTATAAGGAAGGCCAGTTTAATCTTTACAAAAACTCGAACCTAATAGACAGCTCACTCACAAGGTTTACAGGATTGCGGATCAATAATCAAGGGGATGTATTTTATGGTATCGGTAAAGAGGGAATTCCAAATACCAAATTTAACTACATGTTTTTCCCAAAGTATAATGGTGTCACATATGATAGCGTTAGAACAATATGGAAGTCTTACCTAAATAACAATGGCGCATATTATTGCTCCGGTGGAAATCCGTTTTACCTGCTTATAAATGGTCAATACTTTGAGTATCCTTTACCTAGTGATATAGTCCTGCCAAACGCTAAACATTTTTTCTTTTTTGATGAATCAAAGCGAAAATCTTTCTACTACACCGATCATTCGAGAAAATCTGTAGGGAAATGGAAAATCATTAAACCCACGATGGATCAGAATGGTGATTTTTCCATGTTTTTAAAAAGAGGAAGGAAAACTAAAGTTCTTACTAATGGAAAGATTCAAACAGACAAAGTTGTTGGTAGCCCAATAGCCGTCAACTCAACAGGATCTTACTTCACTTTTGAACAATCAAAACAAACCATCAAAATTTATAAAAACGATAGTTTGATAATAGAAGAAATTGGAGGAATCCGAATTTATAATGAATCTGATTTCTTCAGCACATTTTCTCGGCATCAGACAAACGATGTACCTAATTTGGGTAAAGACTTTACCTATTTCGAAACTGATTATAGAGGATATATAATCTGGGATGGAGTTATTGGTGAAGCAATAAAAAGAGTATCTAAAAGCACTGGTGGAAATGAATATCCAGAAGTTGGTGAATTGCTTTTGGGAGATGTAAATGAAAATGGCTTTTATATATTTCAATACGATGGAAACCGCAAAACCAAACTGATTCTGAACAACAAAATTTTCGAACTTCAACTAGAAATCGATTCAATAATTGAGAATTCAATATTTTTTAGAAAGGACGGAATCGTTTTTTATGCAATTACTAATGACCAAGTGAAAAGATTCGAAATAGTTGAATAAACTCCCTACTCCCCTGTAGCTACAGTTCACCGTTCACTTTACATTTAGCCGTTCACTTCAACCCATCATAGCAGCCTTGGCTCCTTCCACTTCCTTCTTTCCATTACCAACAAATATCTTGTCGCCAACAATAATCACCGGTCTTTTCAAGAAAGTATATTCTTCTAATATAAGTTGCTTATAATCCTGTTCAGACAGGGATTTGTCTTTCAGCCCCATGCTTTTGTACTTCATTGCCCTGCGGCTAAATAAAGCTTCATAAGATCCCGCCATCTTTGCCATTTCATCTACTTGGCTTTCGGTCATGGGTTCTGTTTTTATATCCTGAAGGATAACATCAGAAGATGGATTCAGTTCTTTTATAATACGCACACAAGTAGAACAAGTGCCTAAGTGATAGATTTTTTTCATGCGGTGAAAATGCAAAAAAGCCGGCAAACCAAAAATTCACCGACTTTAATATTGTTGAGTTTTTTTTAGTTAATCGTAAATAACCCTTTCTACTTTATTGCTGATTGCAGGAACGGTTTTAAGATAAGTAAAAATAGCCGCTGCTTCTTCATCCGTCAATTCTGTATACGGCTCCATAGGAAATTGCAGTGTATGCCCCTCTGGTAGTATGCCATATTTAGTGGCTTTAATAAATTGCTCTTCCGTCCAGTTTCCAATACCCGTTTCCTTATCGGGAGTAATATTCAACGATACCACCTGGTTTCTGTCCTTATCGTACAACGATTGATTTCCACCGCTCAAAAATCCCGGAGTCTTTTCGGGTTCCATTACATTTAATTTTTCAAATGATGGTGAATGACAGGTCCAGCAGTCGAGGTTTATCGTAAGGTATTTTCCCAATGCCAGTTTATCACCAGCTGCGGGTGTTTTTATAGGCTGATTGGGAAAAGGCAAAGGCTTGAAAGCCACTCGGCACAAAGCTTTTGTGAGGAAACTTGGCTCGCAGGGCTGATCAGCTGTATTTGTGGCTTTTACTAATTCATCATCCGAGCGAAGAAAAGCAATGATATTATTTAAATCTTCGTCCGACATATGTGGCAATTTTGCCATATAGGGTGGTGCATATCGGCCATTGGGCAAAACCCCGGTACGCAGTAAGTACAGTATTTCTCCATCCGTCCAGTCACCTATTCCAAACTCTTTGTCATTGGTAATGTTTTGAGCATAAAGATCTCCAAACTCTGGGGCGTCCTCCATTCTTTTACCAGATAGGGTGCCCGTTTCGGTATTTAAATGGCAACCAGCACAAAGCAGTGTTACAAACTTTTTGCCTCTGGCTAGGCCTGCAGAGTCAGCCGAGGCTGTGTACTCTATTTTTTCAACTTCGTAAGTAGGTAGGTCTTGGGCATTAATTACGGCCGCAGTTATTCCAATAACTATGACTAGGGCCAGCACAATAAACATTAGGATTTTTAATAGCTTTTTCATGGTGGTTATTTTGTTTGGTTTCACTAAAATTAATGAAAGTATTCATTACTAGTGAGTTAAGAATCTTACAAAAAACTATTTGTACCAAAATACTTTTGGAATTGCACCATACTACGAGATTACCCCAAAAACTTCATTATTAATTCTTCAATAATAAATAACACAATTCTTCCCTAATAGTAAATTTGCACCTATGCCCTACTACGCAGAAGTAATCCTTCCATTAGCCCTTTTACAAAACTATACTTACAGTATTCCTGCTCATCTGCAAACTGAAGTAGCGGTGGGCAAGCGTGTAATCGTTCAGTTTGGAAAACGCAGGCTATACACAGCTTTGGTGAGTGCTGTTCATCAAAAAGCCCCTGATGGTTTTACACCCAAAGAAATACTGGAAGTAGAAGATACTGCCCCTATTATTGGCAATAATCAATTAAAGCTTTGGCAATGGATGGCCAACTACTACCTATGCACCCAAGGCGAGGTGATGACTGCTGCACTGCCCGCAGGACTAAAGCTTGAGAGTGAAACGGTGGTGCTAAAAAATCATCTCAAAAAAGTGCTGGACGAAGATCTCACCGATTCGGAGTTTCTGATAGTGGAAGCTTTAGAAAATCAGGAATCTTTAAGCATTAAGGAAATAGCCGAAATCACGGGTCTCAAAAATCCTTTGAAGATTATTCAGCAATTACTCGGTAAGCATTATATATTACTTGAAGAGGAGCTAAAAACGGGCTACAAACCGCGCCAAAAGCGAATGGTACGATTGGCAGAAAAATATGAAGGCGAGGGTATGGCCAGCCTTTTTGAAGAATTATCACGAGCTCCCAAACAAAAAGAATTGATTCTCTCCTACTATAAGTTATTGGGAGACCTTAAACGAGAAAACGAAGATGCGCCAGCCGAAGTAAAATTACTTGCCAGTAAACTAATAAAGTACTCGGGTGCTTCTGCTTCATCATTAAAGGGGTTGGAAGACAAAGGCATATTTGAGATTTATTTTGATAAACCTTTCGAGCCGACCCTTGATACCCAACCAGAAGATTTTTACGAACTGAATGAGCAGCAGTCTGTAGCATTTGATGAACTACAAACTATTTATAAGGAAAAAGATGTAGCGCTATTGCACGGTGTTACTTCTTCTGGTAAAACAGAAATCTATGTGCGCTTTATACAGCAAGCTTTGCATGCACATAAGCAGGTGCTCTATTTGGTTCCAGAAATAGCCCTAACTACCCAGCTCATCACTCGCCTCAAAAAGTATTTTGGAAAACAGGTACTCGTTTTTCATTCGCGCTTTAGCGATAGAGAGCGTGTGGAAACCTGGCTCAAGTTGGTAGAAAATCCAAACGAACCCTACATAGTAATTGGTGCAAGAAGCAGTGTTTTTCTACCTTTTCAAAATTTAAATTTTGTAATAATAGACGAAGAGCACGAAACGAGTTTCAAGCAATTTGACCCTGCTCCGCGCTATCATGCCCGCGATACGGCCATAGTTTTGGCCTCATTATATGGTGCCAAAGTTTTGCTGGGATCGGCTACTCCAGCTATCGAAACCTACACCAATGCCCTTTCGGGGAAATATGGTTTGGTAACAATGAGCAAGCGTCATCAAAACTTGCCCATGCCCGAAATACAATGTGTGGACCTAAAGCAAGCCCGTAAGAAAAAGGAAATGCGTGGGCATTTTAGCGATGCCTTGCTAAAAGAAATAAAAGAGGTTTTGAAAAATGGAAAGCAGGTTATTCTTTTTCAAAACCGTAGAGGCTTTTCCACCATGATTCAATGTCAAAGCTGTGCTCATGTTACCCAGTGTAAACACTGCGATATCAGTCTCACGTATCACAAGCACATTGATTTGTTACGTTGTCACTATTGTGGCTATTCGCGCCAGGTACCTAGCAAGTGCCCAGCCTGTGGTAGCTACGAAATAAAGGCTTTGGGCTTTGGTACTGAAAAACTGGAAGACGACTTAAAACTGCAATTGCCAGAAGCCAACATAAAGCGGATGGACCT
>JAUICR010000147.1 GCA_030427785.1 Bacteroidia bacterium
TCACTTGATTTTTAATCATTTGCGCTTGTCTATTAAAAAAGTTTTTTTAGCTTCGTTGGCCCAGCCAGAAAACTTATTAACGAACAACATGAACATATTTACGCACTTACTGGAGCAGCTTCATGGTGAAACGGTTTATGGTGGAGGTAGCCCAACACTAGAAAGGATTAACAGCCCTAAAAAACCCTCTAAGGAGATCACCCCGAATCGGAGAATTTATTTTAAGAACTTCAATTATCGCTTTAAAGATTAGCGATTAAGCAGCTGCCCTACACGCTCTATTACTTTACTAGCATTTGGAATCATCGTAGTTTCCAACGTACTATTTAAAGGTATTGCCGGCAAGTTTTCCGAACCTATGACATCTACTGCAGCATCTAAGTACTCAAAGCATTCTTTTTGAATGAACCCCGCCAATCCTTGAGCAAAAGAATTTCTAACTGGCTCTTCAGTTACAATCAAACACTTTCCATGTTTCTTCACTCGTTCCAAAATAAGCTCCTCATCCAGTGGATACAGTGTACGTAAGTCTATCACCTCAACTTGGCCTTTAAATTCACTCCAAGCATCTTTGGCCCAATACACCCCCATTCCGTAAGTAACTATGCAGCAGGTTTCACCACTTTCAATTTTTGAATCATCCGCCTCATAGGCAATTCGTCCTTTTCCGAACGGAATCACATAATCTTCTGATGGCTCTACTGACTTTGCATCCATAGTACCTTTTACCTTGCTCCAATAAAGTCCTTTATGCTCCAACATCACAACGGGGTTTGGGTCATAATAAGCTGCTTTCATTAGGCCTTTAAGGTCAGCTCCGGTACTTGGATAAGCTATTTTTATTCCTTTGATATTTGTTAATACACTTTCTACACTAGACGAATGATAGGGGCCACCACTACCATAGGCTCCAATGGGTACACGAATAACAGCACTCACCGGCCATTTGCCATTAGACAAATAACACGATCTACTTACTTCAGAAAACAGCTGATTTAGGCCTGGCCATATATAATCAGCAAACTGAACCTCAACAATTGGCTTCAGACCCACCGCACTCATACCTACGGTTGATCCAATAATAAATGCTTCTTGTATAGGGGTATTAAATACTCTTTCGTTTCCAAAACTCTGTGCCAGGGTAGCTGCTTCGCTAAATACTCCACCTAACCTACCCCCTACATCCTGTCCATAAAGTAGTGCCTCTGGGTGCTTTTGCATCAATTCGCGAATAGCAAAAAGAGCCGCATCTACCATTACCGTTTTATCTTTTCCGGCAGGCTCGCGCTCACCGGCCTCTTCGGTAATGGCCGCTGGAGCAAAATCATGGGTAAACAGGTCTTCAGGACGAGGGTCTTCTTGCTCAAGGGCCTTATCATAATCAGCCTGCACGGTTTGTGCAGCCTCACTTGCTAGTTCATCAAGTTCTACTTGCGTAATTCCGTTTTTCAAACACAGTTCGATAAGTTTTGGGTATGGATCCCTTAGAGCATGCTCTTCTAAATCATCGCGGTATCGCTCCTTGCGCACCCCCGAGGTGTGGTGATTGAGCAATGGCACTTTTGCGTGTACTAAAAATGGTCTTCTTTCTGTTCTTACTTTTTCGAATACCTCATGTATGGTATCATAACTTTCGTCAAAGTTGGTACCGTCTATAGTGCGTGTTTCTATCTCCTGAAAGCCCTTAGCATACTGGGTAGCGTCCTGCACCCTTATTTCTCTAGCATGTGCCGAAATATCCCATTCATTATCCTGCACAAGAAAAAGGATGGGTAATTGCTTAAGGGCAGCCATGTGCAAGGCTTCGGATACTTCACCTTCTGTTACGGCTGCATCGCCAATAGAGCAAACCACTACAGGGCTTTCGCCTTCGGTATTCATTTTATGAATCTCCTTATAACGAATACCCATTGCTACACCAGCAGCAGGAATAGCTTGCATACCTGTAGCCGATGATTGATGCGGGATTTTTGGCTTATCATCATCTCTTAAACTTGGGTGAGAATAATAGGTTCTTCCTCCCGAAAATGGGTCATCACGTTTTGCCAAAAGCTGAAGCATACAATCGTAGGGCGACATTCCTATTCCTAATAAGATAGAATCATCTCGATAGTACGGTGATACAAAATCACAAGGCAGCAACTGCATTCCTACTGCTAACTGGATAGCTTCGTGGCCTCGCGATGTAGCATGCACATATTTTGCCGTAACCTCTTTATTAGCCTCATACAGCTCAGCCATAGATTTTGCCGTGCTCATGAGTAAAAAGGCCTTTTTTAAAATATCTTTGGAAACATTGGATTGTTCGATAGAATGCTCACTTTTCATCAAATAGTAGTTTTATCAACTTATCCCGCAAATATCGTAAACATGTAACGAAACAAGGTGCAAAACCCACCTTTACAAATTAGCAATAAACCCATGCAATACTTCAATGATGATTACTTAGAATTTTTTAAAGAACTAGCAGCCAATAACCATAAAGATTGGTTTGACGAAAACCGCAAGCGCTATGAAAAAAGTGTAAAAGATCCTTTTAAAAACTTTATAGCAGACTTAATAGCTGAGTCTCAAAAAATGGACCCTAGTATTAAGATAGAAGCCAAGGATGCCATATTTAGAATAAACAGGGATATTCGGTTTTCAAAAGATAAGACACCTTATAAGCTCGATAGATCTGCCATAATTTCTTCTGGGGGCCGAAAGGATCATTCTGTGCCTGGGTTTTACCTAGCCTTTGGCCCTGAGCACCTCACCCTAGGTGGTGGAGCCTATTTTTTAAAACCGGATCAACTAGAAAAAGTTAGGCGCGGTATAATGAATGAGTCAAAAGCTTTTGATAAGCTAATTAGCGAAAAAGCTTTCAAAGCGTACTACGGAGAAATACAAGGCGAAGAAAACAAGCGGTTGCCAAAGGAGTTTCAAGAAGCAGCCGAGGCCAACCCTATTCTCTTCAAAAAACAGTTTTACTTTATGCATCACGGAAACCCTGAAGGTATCTTAGATAAAAATTTAATGAAAAACTGTATTGATCACTTCAAAGCTGCCCAACCCATTCAGCAGTTTTTAAAAAGTAAAATAATGTGATACAAAGGGTTTTACTTTTATTACTCTTTCCTTTTGCACTGCAGGCAAGCCATATTATTGGTGGCAATTTTGAAATTGTACAAACAGGGCCCAACAGCTACGACTGCAGTTTAATTGTGTACCGAGATTGCCGAACTGGGGTGCCTAACCCACCAGTACCGCTTATAGACAGTATCCGAATAGGTGTTTTTGATCTATTGACTAACCAGTTAGTGCTCAACACTTACTTGTACAAATTTGATTCAACCTATGTGGAGCTAGGAGATAGCTGTTATAAACCCACCAATATTTGCGTACAAGAAATACGCATGTTTAATACCCTTAAACTACCGGATAATAACTCCGGCTATTTGGTTAGTGCCCAAATATGTTGTCGCAATTACGTAATAGACAATATTACATCACCTGGCTCTACCGGTATTACCTGGACAGCCACTATACCCAAACCTCAACTAGCATTTCAAAATTCAACCCCAGATTTTGGCGACTATCCAGCCTTAGGTTTTTTATGTCTTAATAATCTCCGGCAGCTCGACCTATCAGCTACAGATGCTGATGGAGACTCCTTGTACTATCAGTTTGCGGAGGCACTTACTAGCCCAGAAACCAATCCTTTTGCACCGCAATCGCCACCATACAGTCCCGTTAATTGGCGGATAGGCCATTCCTATTCAGCTCCTATAATTAGCACCCCGCCCATCAGTATTGATGGAACCACTGGTATCTTATCATGCACGGCCAGTCAACTAGGCATTTTTGTATTTGCCTACGAGGTGCAAGAGTATCGAAATGGAGTATTGATAGGGACGGTAAGGCGTGACCTCCAAATTCAGGTATTGAATTGCCTGGTAGATGAGCCCCCTGTTTTTATATTGCCCACCGATAGTCTATTTACATTTGAAGGCGGGGTAAATCAATGTGTTAAAATATTGGTGGTTGACTCCAATTTGAACGACTCTATAGTTCTTATATCCCGATTCGATTCCTCAAAAGTAGACCCCTCCTCTTGGGCGTCTTTGAGCATTAATTCTATAGGTGTGGGCTACAATCCCTACTCACTATGCTGGACTCCTACCTGCAGCGAATCGGTAAACGGCACTTCATTTTTGCTTGAACTCGAGGCCTACTCAAAAGGCTGCTCAGGAAAAAAAGAGGCCATTAAAACATTGTACTTTACGCTACCGTCCATATTAGACTCTTTATACAATGCCTTGCCCAATATTTTTACTCCCAATGGGGATGGGCAAAATGATATCTACCAATTTCCTGAGCCTCTCAATCATGCTTGTTTGGCACAAGTTCAAATGAAAATTTATAATAGATGGGGTAAAATGGTGTATGAGAACCCTGTGCCTGAAGTACAGTGGGATGGTACCATACAAGGTAGAGAGGTGCCGGATGGGGTATACTTTTACGTAGTGGAGGGGGTATTTAACTCTATTACCATTTCTAGAAAAGGCACCATCACCATTCTACGCTAATGAAAAAAGCCTTGAAGATATTTCTCCAAGGCTTTTTTCATTTATCCCAATTAGGATTTACTTTTTCTTTACGTGGCCAAAATTATACGATAGCCCCACCCCAATTACTTCTTTAAATTGAGTACGTGGTCCGTCTAATATTCCATCATTATTTACATCAAACATAATATCATTATCGTAAGCCATACTAAAAGCAAAGTTGGCTGTGATGAACTTATTCACTTTCATAAATAAAAGCATCTCAAAGCTCACATCCACATATTTATATTGTCCGTCCATATAATTGGAAAAAAGATCTAAGCGAGCTTTTAAGTCTACATTCTCCATTAAGGTTTTTACATAAGTAAGGTTAGCATGTGCTCCAATTTCCCATCGCGTTGTTTCACCGGGATCTACGCCAAATGCTCCCTGTGCCGATAGTGAGTCGTCATTTACTATAGTTAATTTGGCTGTAACCGGAGATATATATCCATTAAAAGCCTTATTGGGCTTATAAGTAAAACCCAAACCTGCCATGGTATACGCGGGTGCCATAAATGCCGAGATTCTCTTGTTAGGGTCTGTTTCTCCAGGGTTTTGATATCCATTGGCAAACTGCGATTTGAAATTGACCATAGCACTCGCTGCCCAGTGTTCAGATATTTTTCTATCAGCTCTTGAGCTTAGCTCCATACGGTCATCGGTTTTAGTAAAAAATGTGTCTTGATAACTCACACCATAGCCAAGTACCAGGTTGTTTTTCCACGACCATTTTCCGCCATTGTCATAATCAGCAAAAATCAGCAACAATCCATTGCCGCTTAAAGAGTTGATACCTCCAGCTTGCCAATTAGAATAAGCTGACTGATTAAATTGAATACCAAAATTTCCGCCTATTTTCCACGCTGTGTCTTTAGCGGCAGTGGTAGCGCTAGCCGAATCTCCCGCCACCTGCGACCACGTTAGTAAAGATGTGCTCAGAAGTACTAGTGTAAATAATTTCCTCATGATGTGTTAAGTTATAATTGTGTTTATGGTTATTTCTTTTTAAAGGCACTAATGGCATTTTTTGTAAAATCAGAAAGTACAAGTTTACCACTCATAGCGGCCCTTTCTGCCAATAGTTCATCCCAATTTTCGGTGCCTTGCCAAAACACTTTCTTAAGCATGGTCATTGCTTCTGGGTTAGATTTTTTTAGTCTATCAACTAGTTGTGAAATAGAAGAGTCCATTTCTTCGATAGTTTCAAAGGTGTGGTTGTACAAACCGCGAGATTCTGCCCAATCGGCACTACGCCATTCGGTGGCATTTATAGCCAGTTCGCTCATTCCGCTTAAGCCAAGTTTACGTTCTACCGCTGGGCCCACCACAAATGGGCCGATACCTACGGCCAGCTCTGATAATTTTACAGCGGCATGTTTTGTGGCAAAACAGTAATCTACAGATGACGCCAATCCTACTCCTCCACCTACTGCTTTTCCTTGTATTCTTCCAATAATAAATTTAGGGCACTTACGCATGGCGTTAATCACATTGGCAAATCCGCTAAAAAACACTTTACCGGTTTCTAAATCTTCAATGGAGGCGAGTTCGTCAAAGGAGGCTCCTGCACAAAAAGCGCGCTCCCCAGAAGATTTTAATAGTATCACTTTTACATCGTTATTTTCACTAGCATCTGTTATGCTCTGCGCCAGCTTAGCCAATAACTTGCCAGGCAAGGAGTTGCTCATAGGATGAAAAAACTCGATAGAGGCCAAACCATCGTTTATCGTGATTTCTACATGGCCTTGTTGTGTTACATCTTGCATATAGTATGATTGTAGATTTTTTTTGATTTGCCAAAAATAAGCATCTCGGCTAGTTTGTAGTTTCCTCAATGTTGTTACCCTCCATTTTCAATCCCATTCGGGTGGCTCTGTCGCGCCAGCGTGCTCGGGCATACTCGCGCATATCTTTGGTATCGTCAAACTCATCCATAATTTCCATGCCCAGCAAAGTTTCGATAATGTCTTCCATGGTAACTAGGCCAGCCGTACCACCAAATTCTTCTACCACCAGGGCTATATGAGCACTTTCCTGTACCATAAATTGGTAGGTGGAGTAGAGGTTTTGATATTGATGGATAACGGGCAAGGGACGGCTGAGCGATTTTAGCAAAGTGGTTTCTGTTTTTATTTTTTCGTGGTCAATGTGCAGCAGGTCGTGCTTGTGGATAAAGCCGGTAATGTTGTCTTTACTACTCTTATAAAGCGGTATGCGCGAGTAGCGGTGGAATGTTTTATCAGCCTGAAATTCACCAATAGTCATATCTTCTCTAGCGGCCACCATTACAGTTCGGGGGGTCATAATATCGCGTACGGTAATAGAGCGTAGCTTTATGATATTGGTCAAAATTTTGGCTTCCTGAAGAGAAAAAACACCTTCTCGTCTGCCTATTTCGGCTAGGGCCACTACCTCACTACGCTCCACTGTTGGTTCATCACTCCGCTTTATGGCCTTTGCGATAAGTTGTGAGAGCAACACAAATGGATACATCAAAACCATTAAATATTGTAGCGACTTTGTAGTAAAAAAAGTAAAGCTTTTCCAAAAACGGGCTCCCAAGGTTTTGGGTATCAACTCTGAAAAAACCAAAATTAAAAATGTGAGCACCCCAGAAACAATGCCCATAGAAACACTGGATAGCACCTTGCCTGCCTGTGCTCCTACTCCCGCAGCCCCAACCGTATGTGCAATGGTATTAAGCGAAAGAATGGCCGCCAGCGGCTTGTCTATATCCTTTTTTTGCTTAAAGGTTTCTCGCGCCCACATCTTGCCCTCGCTAAGCTTAGACTCTATGTAGCTAGGCGTGATGCTAAGGAGTACCGCTTCTAGCAGTGAGCAGAAAAAGGATACTACTAGGGCCAGTAGAAGGTAAAATACGAGGAGGGTCATACAATTGGTTTTTATTCAAATAACTTTATAAGTTCCTTTGTTTCAAAGGACATGCTATTTTTTCGGGTAATTGAAAAATTGTTACTTCAGTAGTTTATCTAAAATATGGCTGCTCTCCACTTTAGAAATCATGCTGTGGTAGTAGTGGTACCACTGTTTAGCTTTTGCTTTTGCGCTAGCGTGTTCGGGATTCACTCGCCAATTTTGGATACTTTGCTCATCTTTCCAATAGCTAATGAATATTCCTCCTTCTGGTTTTGACACGGAGCTATAGCCCAGGTAGCCTTCTTGCTGCTGTGCTAGCTCCATCATTCGGGCATCCATTTCTTCGTAACCTTCAAGGTCATTGCTTTTTTTAGAAATGAATATCACCGCATAAAAGGGAGCTCGAGGGGCTTTAATTTTCCAATTTGTTATCATAATTCGAACGCGGATGACGCTGATTAAAGGATTATCACTGATTTTGAAATATTTTTCGTTTGAACTGTGGCTTTCGCCCAAAATTGAGCAACAAGCCTACCTCGCAATTGGTGGCTTTGAGGTAATTTATTAATTGAAACTCGTGCTCTTCGCAAAGTTCTTTTGCCGCTTTTATCTCTACAATTACCTTATCCTCTACAAGCAGATCTGCAAAATACTGACCTACCTGTTTTTTGCTGTAATAAACGGGGATAGACACCTGAGCATCTATGTCAAAACCACGTTTGACCAATTCCAAAGCAAGGGCATTTTCATATACCTTTTCAAGAAAGCCATAGCCCAAAGTATTATACACATCATAAAATGATGCAATTATACTCTCGGTTACGTCTCCATGAATCAGCATTTTGTTTAGATTAATCAGTCTTTATCGGTGTACTCAGCGTCATCCGCGTTCCTTAGCTATTCTTGATCGAGTTTCCTTACCATAGTAAGAATAGTAGCCAAAGCAACAGTTTCCCCAGTTTCATCATACACATCTACTGCAAAGCGAACTATACCTTTGGCTATATCGTCTTCGCTCTTTTTCTCCTGGTCTATTTTTTCCTTTACGGTAAACTTCACGCCTATCGTCATCCCTGGGTATACAGGTTTAGTAAAGCGACATTCATCCAAACCGTAGTTTAACAAAACGGGGCCCTTTCTTGGGTCAACAAACATCCCGGCTGCTTTTGACAAAACGTAATATCCATGCGCCACTTTACCTTCAAAGATGGTTCCGTCTAGCGAAGTAGCATCCACGTGCGCATAAAAATTATCTCCACTTACCTGGGCAAAGCTGGCAATGTCAGCATCCGTTACCGTATGACGATGCGTGTATACTGTGTCACCTATTCTTAGCTCTTCAAAGTGCTGGCGGAAAACATGCTTCTCAGCTTCGGGTCTACTACCTCCTGGCTGATACACCTGTGTGATTTCAGTAATAGTATCAGGGTGCCCCTGTATAGCGGTGCGCTGCAAATAGTGCAATACTCCGCGCTTTCCTCCCATCTCTTCGCCACCACCAGCACGGCCTGGGCCTCCATGTGTAAGCAGTGGCATTGGCGAACCGTGACCTGTACTTTCTTTAGCACATTTTGAATTCAGTACCAAAATTCGCCCATGCATATGAGCCGCTTCCACAGCAAACTCACGCCCTATTTTATCATCTGCAGTAATAATAGACGAAACCAAAGAGCCTTTACCCATATTGGCTAACTCTACCGCTTGCTCCAAATCTTTATAAGGCATTAATGTAGATACCGGACCAAAGCACTCGATATCGTGAACGTCTGTATTTTTAAAT
>JAUICR010000148.1 GCA_030427785.1 Bacteroidia bacterium
TTCAAAATCGGACCAAGGGATGGCTTCCATACTATTCTACAACTTTCCCTTCCATGCCAAGTTCATTAATAGGCTCTAACTCCCATTCGCTAAAAGGCGGAATACAATATTTCTTATCAAATAATTGACGACCAATATAAAAGCTCACCCAAAAAGTGTTGTAAAATCCGAAAACAGCTGGGTCTACCCTTTCTATCTTCGCTGATGACAAAGAAGGTAAGTCTTCAATAAGGTGTCGTAGGGTAGAAGTTTTTCGGCCAGTTCCATCTTCATTTTCCGAAGCATTGGAAACTACCATTACATTGTTCAGTGCTGTGGACTTATTATTAATCACATAAGCGTACCAATCGCTCTCCCCTTTTTCGTCTATCGTTTTGGCCACCGCTATTTTCACATCAGTCACGGTTGGCATATCAATATCTTTCTTCATGGGCCAAAGGTAGCAGGACCTTCTCTTTCAAAAAAGTAATTGAAGCTAGAAAAGTTTCGATTTAAAGGAAGAGTTATGCCTGACTCTATTATCGTACTGTAGGCCTTAAGCCTACTACTTTTCCACCAGCTGATTTCCAAATTTCCTGTTGTAGAACTCTATGCTTTCAAAGATAATTTCGGTAGCTACAGATTTACTCTGAAAGTCTTCTACCTGCACTTCTTTTTTCTCAAGCTTTTTGTAATCTTCAAAAAAGCTCTTCATTTCATTTACCAAATACTGAGGCAATTCGGATACGTCATCATAATGAGATACACTGGGATCTCCATTTGCTACAGCTATTATTTTATCATCCCCTTCACCGTTATCAATCATTCGCATTACGCCAATTACTTTGGCTTCTACCAAACACATCGGTACCATTTCTACCTGAGATAAAACAAGAATATCTAGTGGATCTCTATCCTCCCCATAGGTCTGAGGGATAAACCCATAATTGGCTGGGTAATGTACAGAAGAATACAATACTCTATCAAGCATTATCATTCCACTTTCTTTGTGCAATTCATACTTGGCGCGGCTGCCTTTCGGAATTTCTATTATTGCATTTACTACATCTGGCACGCCTTCGCCAATAGATACATGATGCCAAGGATTGAAGAGTTGTTTCATTTTTGCTGGTTTCAATCAACCATGAGTGATTGATTATTAGACTTGTTTTAGAGTGGGCAAAAATAAGGTTTTCCTTCTGTATTAATGACTAAACCTATACATCATCGTACTTTTTCACAAGGGCAATCATTTCATTCTCCAATAGCAAATAACCTTGATCATAACAGAAATAATAACAGTCTCCCTTTTTGTTTTCGTAAGTACTTGTGTGATATGTAAAATCGTATCCCTTTAGCAACATCTTCTCTCGTGTGGTTCGAGATTTACCATTAGGATTGAGCTCTAGTAGTATTTTGTAATTTTTTGATAATATCCTATTCACATTCCTTACCTCATTATTCACTGCCCTTCTTTCTCTATTGTTATAAGAGTTTCGGCAGCTGTCATTACAGAATTTTTTATCAGATCTCCCCTTTATGGGTTCTTCACATTCAAGACATAAACTAGGCATCGGCTTTTATTTCGCACTAATTTACACGATTAGCTGTATTATTCAAATGCATGAGTACAGATACAAAAAAAATGGGCATACAGCAATTCTATACTACATGCCCAACTCCAAAATTAAGATAACTCTTAGCCCTTTCTTACAGGAAAACTATAACCCAATGATACTTTAAATACTCTATTATATACGTCAATTCTATCGAAGTTGGCCCCTACCTCGCCAAAACCGATTTCATATGAGGCAGATACTTGAACGTTTTCTATTTCTACACCGGCTCCAAAAACGAGACCGATATCCATTTTCTCAAAAATACCAAGTGGGGCGCCTATTCCATAATAACCCGAGCTACTCCAATAAGAATTAGAATAGGTAGTTTCCTCACCTGATCGAATAAAAGTCCCTTCGTCTTTTCCACCTATACCAATGGCCAAATAGCTTCCCATCACACCGTACACTCTTGTAGTACTACTCATGTCAAAACCCAATTTCATCAATACAGGTATTTCCAGATAATATACTTGAGCTTGCCCCGTTGCATAAACGTTTTCTAAAGCCGATGAATACTGGTAAGCATACGGCTTACTCTCAAACTGCACCCCTATTTCCATTGATAAGATTTTTGCTAACTCCAGGTCAACGTATGGGCCTATATGAAAACCGGAAGCACCAGAAGAGGTGCCAGCGGCATCCTCCCAAAAGAAGTAGATAATATCAGGGTTTGAATAATTGTAACCAGCTTTGAACCCAATTTTTTGGGCCTGAAGCGAAATACAGGATAATACAAGCAAAGCGATACTCAGAACTTTTATAGAATTCTTCATTTTAGTGGGATTTTGATAATGAGATCAGCGTTCAAAAAAAATTGATTAAAACTGAGGTCAAATATTATTTTTAGAAAAAAACCTAGAGACTAGTTATCCAAAATTGAAAATTCAGTCTCTAGGGATTTTGAGTGAAATCTTAAGATCCAAAGTTGTAGCCAAGGCTGACTTTAAAAACACGATTTTTATAATCCTCATCTGCTATTAGAACACCTTCGATCAGTCCTAAATCGTAGCCTACACCAATTTGAAAAGCTCGCCACTGTACCCCGGCACCAAAGGTCAGACCAATGTCAAATCTATTTTCATCCAAATCTTCCCAATCTAAGGCTTCCCTATTTTTATTAGTTTGGCCATCTACCTTCTCTTCGGTATTAGCTGAACCAAACATTGCCATGGCTATATAGGGACCCGCCTGAGTATACACATTGGTGTACTTACCTACCTTAAAAGTGCCTTTAGCCATTATAGAATTGTTCAGGTTATACACTTCTAGTTTTTCAGATATGGATTGATTAAATTCTGAAAAATGGAGTGATGAATTTGCCCCGGTTGTAGATAACAAAAGGGCTGATTCGAGCGAAAAAACATCAGAGAACTGATACTCATAACTTGGCCCCAAATGAAAACCCGGGGTCATTGTAAGATCCTTAGTAGACGCAAACGTAGCCAAGTTTAGCCCTGCTCTAATTCCGAAAGTTTGGGAGTAAGATTGCATGCTAAGAAGACTTACTGTAATAATTGCGGTTGTTTTAAATAACTTTTTCATGGTATAAAAAGGTTTGATTAATTAATACCCCAAAGTTGCTTCATCTTATAGGATCTAAATAATCGTATTCTCAATACAATTCACACGCAAATCAAAATAACCATATTTCAAAATTATATTTCAAAACATTGACTATTGTATTTGTATTACTTTCAATTATTAATGAATATTTTATCGTTTATTACAATATTATATATGTCTTTAGTTGTAATTTGCATTAATCGATAGTATGCATATGGAAAAACAAAAGACATTTTTAGCGGCATGTCGTGAGCAAGCCAAATCCAAAAACTTTGCACTGGAGCTTGCAGAACTGTTAGGACTAAATAGCGATGCTGCCTATCGGAGAATAAGAGGAACAACCTCTCTTACTTTTACTGAAATTGAAAAAATCTGTTTGCATTACAGCCTATCCTTTGATTCGTCAATTGGCTATAGCGGGCGCTCCTACCCATTTCAGTTTAACTCTATGTTCAAAGACGATTTTCAGATATTAGAATATCTCAAGGAGATCAACAATAGTTTACTTTCTCTTAGCCAAGACCCTAATGCCAAGCTAACCCTCACAGCCATGGATTTACCCTACTTTAGGCAATTCGGGTTTCCTTGCCTAAGGCGTTTTAAAATGTTTTATTGGCAACGATCTGTATTGAACCTCGAAAATTTTAAACATCTTAAGTTTAACGCATCCATTTTTAAAGAAGAATACGAATACGTTTCTGATGAAATTTTCAAAAATTATCACAAGATTAATTCTACAGAAATTTGGGCTCCAGAAACTATAGATAGCACCTTAAAGCAAGTACAGTATTATTTAGAATCTGGACTTTTTGAATCAAAAGAATCTGCTCTTGGCATTTGTGAAGATTTGCACCAATTACTTAGCAAATTGGAAAAAGAGGCTCTATTGGCTCGCAAAATTTTAACCAAAGATGGAGAAACGTATTCGTCAAATTTGACGATGTATCAAAGTGATATTCTTTTAAGCAACAACTCAGTGCAAGGCTTTACCTCAGATAGAGTGTATACCTACGTAAGTTTTAATTCATTTAATTCTTTAATGTCGTACTCGGCTCCTTTTTCGGATGAGTGCAGCGCATGGATAGAGCAAATCCGTGTAAAGTCTATTACTCTTAGCGAGGTTTCTGAGAAACTACGTTACCAATTTTTCCAAGGCTTAAGAAATAAAATCAAAAAGCTGGAAGAAGTTATTAAAAACTCCCTATGAAGAAAACAGCAACCGCTGAATTCCCCTAAAACTGTACTTACATAAATAATAAGGAATTTAATGCCAGCCCATAAAGCGTGCGATCAATTCTACACCTATTACGATAATGAAAACAATGATAGATAAATAAGCACTTAGGATAATTCAGTTTCATTAATCCAAGCCAGAAATAAGGTATAACCCAATGATAACAAAATGGCCCCGGCAAATAATCCAATAAAACCGAAAGCAATAAAGCCACCTATAGCACCCAAAAACACTACTAGCATGGGCACCTTAGCACCTTTTCCTAGCAATATTGGCTTCAATACGTTATCAGACAGTCCTACCGCAATAAAGTACACCGTCCACAGGGTGGCTCCTAAGCCAGACATGGTAGAATACAGATAAATTACAACAGGGATAAATACCACCGTTAAAGGTAATTGGATGATGGCCAAAATCAGGACCACCATAGTCCATAGCCCAGCATAGGGCAAACCGGCTAAACCAAAACCAATGCCGCTAAACAGCGCTTGAATGATAGCCACTCCTATTATACCTTTAGCTACATTCAAGATGGTATTTCTACTCATAGTAGCAAATTCATCTCCGCGCTCTCCCACAATTCTTGTAAATAGCTTTTTGGCCAGCACATTTCCACTTTCCGAATAAGTAAGTAGTACCCCTGCTATTATTATGGATAAAATAAATTCGAGCAAACCTTTTCCGGTTCCTAGCAGAGAACTCAACAAAGACTTACCTACAGCTGTAATTTGGTGTTCGTACTTGCGGAAAAGCATTTCAAGGTTTTCTGAAGCCATTTTCCAGGTTTCAAAAGTCCGGTCTCCTATTATCGGCCAATCCTTTACTTTGTCTGGTGGTGGCGGTACTACTAAGTCATTGGCTTGCATTTGCCCTCCTATTTCTTGCATTCCCTCCACTAATGATTCAAACAAGAAAAAACTAGGCACCGTCAACAGTACTAGCAGTCCTCCAGTTACTATGATAGCGCTTATTTTCTTTCTACCACCCAGCTTACTTACCAACCTACGGTATACTGGATACAATATGATACAAATTAGCAATCCCCAAACCACGGGTGCTAAAAATGGAAATAATATTTGAAAGCAGGCAAACACCAATAGCAGCAAAAAGCCAATCTTTATTAATACTTCCAATACAGTATTTGTAGTTTTCCGTGAATCTGTTGCCATTCGTAATTAATTTTTAAGGGCGTCAATGTAGCTAATTCAACTTTTGCAACTCTATGATGTAGAGAAAAATCAACCTGTTATTTACAATCCTTACTGTATTACTTCAAACAATAAGTGGCTCTTCACAAAAAAAGTATTGCTCATAATAAATATGTTTCTATCTTTGTTAGTAAGTATTCACTAACATTGAATGTTTTTATTATCAGTCATGGAAAATAACTATACCGAAAGGCAAATAGAAATTATGAATGCGGCTACCGCACGCATTGATCAATATGGTATACAAGAATTAACCATTAAAAATTTGGCTCAGGACGTAGGCCTTTCGGAAGCGGCCCTATACAGGCACTTTAAAGGCAAAAAAGAAATAATGCTAAGCTTGTTAGATTATTTTAGAGTGCAAATGAAAGGCCGTGTAGAAGGCATTATTAGTACTTCTACTAGTGGGCCTGTGGATGTATTGCGTGAGATCTTCACTTCACAGCTAAATACATTTGTAGCCAACCCGGCCATTGTAAGCATCATTTTCTCCGAAGGAATCTTTCAATTCAATAGAGAACTGTTAGAAAAGGTATCGGAAATAATGAATGTGATGGAAACCAATATAGGTGCTGTTGTGGCCAAAGGACAACAATTGGGAGTAATAAGTTCTATGCTAGGATCAGGAGCCAATACTACCATTATTATGGGAAGTATGCGTTTGGTCGTATTAAAGTGGAAGCTATCTGGCCATAAATCCGACCTTGTAAAAGATGGCATGGCGGTGCTGAATGGACTTCTTAAAATGCTGGAGAAATGAAACGCCCCTTACGCTACATAATCGCAGTTGCACTTTTGCTATTTGGTATGCTCACACTCTTTTTGAGCACCTCCATAATTTTCGATTGGTTTGGAATCCGCGAAAAGGAAGGTGATTTTGTGTGGATTGTAATTGTAGCCAATTTTATAAGTAGCCTTATTTATTTAGTTAGTGCCTATGGCTTGGTAGTTTATAAAAAATGGACCAGTAAATTACTTTGGACCTCGGTAGGTCTTTTAGTTTTAGCTGCTTTGGGCTTCCTGATTCACATTAGTACTGGGGGCTTGTACGAAACCAAAACGATTGGCGCCCTTGTTTTTAGAATCGTATTAACAGTAGTTTTTGCATTATCATCTCATAATATTATTAAAAATCACAAAGTATGAAAATCAAGTTTTTAGTTCCCGCATTACTAAGTTTTACAAGCATCGCTTATAGCGGATTGGCCAATAGCGAAGCGCATATAGAAAAGACTGGCGAGTCCACCTTAGAAATACAAACGATGGCTGACCAAGAAGGAATTGTACTGAACGATGGCAAAAAGTGGGTAGTGAATCCTGAAATGATGACCTACGTACGAGCCATAGAAAAAGCCGTAAATGCCCTTGCCGAAAGTAAAAAGCCAACGATGGAAGATCATCAGAAATTATCTAAATTGATCGATAAAAATGTGAGTGGATTAACAGCAAGCTGTACCATGACGGGGCAGGCCCATGATGAACTACATAAATGGTTACTTCCTTTTATTGGCTATGCCAATGATTATCGTGACAGTACTGATAAGGCCGTTGCAAATAAAAACCTTAAAAATATTGAAGAGTCGCTTGATATCTTTAACACTTATTTTATATGAGAAAGCAAATAATACGACCGTTAATTGTAATGATGGCCTTAGTGGCTTTTGCTAGTTGCCAAAATGTGGAAAGCCAAGCCAGTGAAGCAAACCAAGGACCAGATGCAGATCTAAAGGAAATAACCCCTCCCATTAAATATATGGATGTGGGGCAAAATCTAGCTATAAAAACAAAATCTGCATTGGGCAAAAACCTTATCGCGGCACTGAGCGAAAAAGGAGCGGCTGGAGCTGTAGAGTTTTGCAATACCAGGGCCATCCCAATTACCGATAGCATGTCCACAGCTCTAAATGCCAAAATTAAGCGCGTAAGTGATAAGCCAAGAAATGCCGCCAACAATGCTAATGAAGATGAGCTGGCTTACATAGCAGCTTGGAAAAGTGCCCAGGCAAAAGGAGAAAAGCATCCTCCAATGATGCAGGAAAAGAATGGAAAAATGCTGGGTTACTATCCCATTGTGGCCAACCAAATGTGCTTGCAGTGCCACGGTAAACCTAAAGTGGATATTGATATAGAAACCTTAGATGTGATAAACAAGCTCTACCCAGAGGATAAGGCCGTTGGATATTCCGATTTGGATTTACGCGGCATTTTTGTGGTGGAGATGAACAAGCAATAAACAGCTCTTAAATTCAAGTAGTTTAGTCAAAACCAAGTGCTATAGGAGCACTTGGTGAAGGCTTGTGTTAATTGGTTTTTTTGCAAAATAAAAGAGAGAAGAATGGATAAAAAAATTTTCTTATATAAGTTAGTGAACGTTCACAAACAAGGGTGGCTTGTACTGATTATGGTGCTTAGTAGCATTAGCAGCATGCAAGCCCAAACCTGGACTTTGCAGCAGTGTATTGATACGGCTTTGGTGTACAACAAAAATTTACAGATAAGCAGCAATAACTATCAAATAAGCGAAGAAAAAGCCAAAGAGGTAAAGGCGCATCTCATTCCTAAACTGGATGTAAATGGTGAGTATAAATATTACGCAGAACTCCCCTATCAAATAATGCCGCTATCGGCCTTTGGTGGCCCCGAAGGTCAATTTCAAAGAATCCAGTTTGGGGTACCCCATAATATCAGCGCCAATGTGCAGCTATCCATGCCCATTTACAATGGAGAGCTTTTGGGCAATATGGCCACCACAAAAATTGCCACAGAGATGAGCAATTTGAAACATAAAAAAACCGAGGAACAAGTGTTTTTTGATGTGAGCAACCTTTACTACAACGCTCAAATTCTCCAAAACCAAATCTCATTTATTGATAGTAATATTAATAATAGCACGGTATTGCTACATAACATGAAGCTGCTGCAATCTCAGCTGATGGCCAAAGGAACGGACGTAAGTAAAATAGACCTACAGCTACAGCAATTACAAACGCAGCGCGAGCTCATCCAAAGTAAAATGGAACAAGTGGTGAACAGCCTAAAAATTGTAATGGGCTTACCGCTAGAAAGTGTGATTGAGGTAGAGAAGCAAATTGTATTTGAAACCAAACCTGCCTATGATAATTCAAATAGTATTGATGTACAATTGGCCGAAACGCAAAGCCACTTATTACAAAGTCAATTAACCGCCATTAAGCGATCTCGATTGCCCAGCATAGCATTGGTTGGCATGTATGGCGCCACCGGCTTCGGGTATACCGAATCGCCCAACCAATTTCTGGATTTCTACCCCATAGCCTTTGGTGGAATCCGATTGCAGTACCCCCTCTTTAATGGGATGGCTACCCAAAGGAAAATCAGTCAAAAACAATTCGAGCTTAACAATTCGAAATTGCAGGAGAGCCTGATAAAAGATCAAACCGCATTGCAAACCGAAAATGCAAAAACTCAAAAAGCCATCATGCAGCAAACGGTGCAAAACACCCAGCAACAAGTGCATTTGGCGGAGGAGATTTACAACCAAACGATACTTCAAAATAAGCAAGGCACGGCCAATTTAACAGAGGTCCTAATGGCCGATAATGCCCTGCGAGAACTGCAGCAGCAGTATCTCTCGATGGTGGTAGAATATTTAAAAGCCGATTTG
>JAUICR010000149.1 GCA_030427785.1 Bacteroidia bacterium
CCCGATACTCTGGCATAAACGCGCATGTTAGGCGCTACTACTATTAGCTTTTTATTAGATTCTTTTCTACCGCAATCAGCCAATATTTTGGCTCCTATTGCAGGATCTGGTTTTCTAAAACTAAACGCGATATCAGGATAAACAGGAATTGAACTAGCTGGTTTTCCTAGCAACCCTGCCATGTAATCTCTTGATACTTCATCACGAACAAAATAATCATCACTCATTTCGAGCATCTCTTTTACCTTTTCTATCACTTTAGGTAATGTAAAGCTACCCCAGGCCTGAGGCATAAATACAAACTTACCCCCTAACTGCTGACAGTATTTCATCGCCTTCATTGTCTCTAAAGGCTGTCTGTAATCTCTGGTATCTCCGTAGGCATAGCCACTTACATCAATCCCCATATCCAGGCTCTTAATCTTTTTCTTCATATCAGTCATAGGAGTGATATCGGCAAATGGCAATGGCTTAATCCCAACAAATGCACTTAGTTTTGCAGTAGATTTTGAATAAAATTGGTAGGCTAATTTTCTCACACCAACTAAATTGCGGTACACCGGTATAAAACCTTGCCTTTCTGCAATTTCGCGTTCATTGTATCTACAAAAAACGTAAACCTTAGCATTTGGATAAATGTCTAGTATCTGAGCTTGAACTGTTTTCAGCATGGCCTCAGCGCCTTTGTTTATGAAGTTACCTCCTACTAATAAAAAACTTTTAGACATATTGTGTTGAATTGCGATGTTGTTCTTGTTTTAACCTCCAAACCTAGGCCAAATGTAAAGTATATGCAATCTTTTATAATACAATCAATCTTTTATAATTAACAGTATTTCTTTAAGAACTATACAGACCTACCATTGAAGTAAATAAATGAGGTATATAAGGTTGGCTTCGGTCTAGCCTATTTATTGAAAACAGCTTTGGCAATAGATATTACTTCCATTAGTTTTTTTCTTGACTGAGGAAGGATTAACCAACCAATAAGAAATGCTGATGTAAACACTAGCCCATTAACAATTAAGGTAACTAAGTGTGAGTCAAAAGAGACTAATGTTCCAGCATAGACAGTTACAGCTACGGCCAATATTGAAAACAATGCAGGAAATGCCACTTGACTAAAAAAGTCTATAATACCTACCGGGGTTTTCTTAAGGCTATATAGCATAGCTGGGATGAGAAAAACATAATAGCCAATAGTACCTCCAATAATTAATCCTTTTACGCCCCATTGGATTCCAATGATAAAGGATATTACCATGATAACGGCATTAATAAGTCCGTAATACAGATATCTCCTAGTTTGTCCTTGCGCTATAAGTACCAAACCACAGGCACTGCTGGCAGGTTGTAAAAAAGCCATAATAGCCAATAAGGTAAATAGCTCAGGTACCTCAAGCCAATTAGGCCCTAAAATAATAGCCACCAATGGAAATGAACTTACTGCCAAAAATGCAACAACTGGCATTGAAAAAAATGAAATAAGATATACGTACTTCCTAAAGTATTCTCTAAACTTAGAATCATTATCCACCAGCGAACTCATAGCTGGAATTCCCACATTCATAAGGGGGTTCCTTATTTGTGTGATAGGTAGCATTAATAACTGATACGCTTTGGAGTACAAACCCAATTGAGCTGTACCAACATATTTACCAATCATTACATTATCAAGGTTACGGGCAAAGTAATTAATAAGATTAAAACCTGTCACATCCATCCCAAATTTTACCAGTTCCATTATACTGCCATCAATTTTAGGTTTATTGGGTCGCCAATCGCAAAAAACCCACGACAATATCATAGTAACAGAATAATTGGCCACATTAATGGCGACAATCGCCCAATATCCAAAACCTAAATAGCCCAATAAAATTCCTGTACTTACTCCTACAAAAGCTGCGGCTATATTGATTCGCGAAACGGTTCTGAACATCATTTGCCTGCGCATAAGGGAGGAATGCTGCATAGTAAGCCCACTAAATAAAGCTACTAAGCCAAAGGACATCGTAATACCTAAAACTCTGGGTTCATCATAAAAATAGACTAGTAATGGTGCTATGGCAACAATCAGTATGGCTATTATCCCGCTTATTAATAGATTCAGCCAAAAGACCTTATTGGCGCTGTCATGGTTCAAATCTTTGTTTTGCAGAATAGCCTGAGCTAAACCCATATCCTTAAACAGTAGGACAAAACCCGTAACCGCAGTAACTAAGGCCACAAGACCATAATCGGCAGGCATAAGCAACCTAGCCAGCACAACTGTTGATCCCATATTGAGGATAAACATAACAGCTTGGGCACTGATAGTGCTTACACCCCCTTTGATAGATTTCTTTTTTAAATCCGTTTTGAGATGTTCCCTATCAAACCAGCGATCCGCTTTAGCTAGGCTTTGTTTCTTTTCCAAGGCAAGCCTAGTTATAGGTAATTAGTTGTTCCGGAGACTTTTTTTGTGAATATGGAATCCCGCCTTTAGGATCAGCAAAACCAATTCCTATTAACATCATAGGACGTTCATCCGATTTTAATCCTAGTAGGTCTTCCATTTTCTTTTCCAAACTTTCTATATCTGGCCAGTTAATTGGAAACGAACTAAGACCTAAAGTTTCTAAGGCAAACATAAAACTCATAGAAGCCAGCCCGCCATCTATGTAAATTACGTGTCTATCTCTTTCGCTTAAATAGGCACTCAGTTTACCCACCACTACAACAAAAGTTGGAACATTAGAAAATATACCTCTAATTCCCATTGGAATTGACCCAACTTTATCCTTTAATTCCTTTTGATCAAAAACTCTGAATTCGAAGGGCTGACGATTACACGCACTAGGAGATTGGGTTGCAGCCAGCATTGCCTTATTGATCAAATCATGCGGCACTTCTTTGTCTTGAAACCAACGTACAGACCTACGCTGCATGGCCAGTTTATAAAAACTTTCATAATTAACTTTTGATACTGTGGCGTCTTCGCGCAAATAAGGTACAGATGTTAATTGCCCATTTAATTTAGGCTTGGGCTTATCATCGCCATAAAATAAAAGCTTGGCTTCTTTTACTACGGGGTTAGCCCCATCTACACTTTCAAAATACTTTTGAATCACAGAACTTGCCCAGTTCAGCAAGTCAGCGTCTACTTCTTTTGGATTACTCTGAGATTTTAAAATATGGTAGTTTTTCACAACATCCTTTATAAAATCTAAGGCAAATACATCTCGCCTATTGCGCATCACCAGTCCCTTTTCTATACGATGTACTTCGCGCCTTAGGTGAAAGGCATTGGGTCGTCCGTTTTTTAAAGCTTGTAAATGCAAATACTTGCCATTCATTACTTTTTGGTGCTCACGAGAAAAATCGCTGGAAAAGGCAAAATAATATAAGTCAGCCAATTTTGGATGCTTTCGCATTACTGGCAATAGTATTTTTTCCTGAATTTTTAGCTTGAATTGGTAGAGTAAAAGTCCCATGTTTTTCAGGTTTAGGGAGTTCATATTAAATTAAAAACAAAGTTGCTGCTTAAAGAACTCTCTCCTTGAAAATTACGGTTGTAAAATTTTGTCAACTTCAACCTAAATTATCATCTAATTGAACTGCAGTTCCCTTATTTTCAGTAGGCTAAGATAACTTTTTTAACACTTACCTTCATGGTTTTTGGGTTATCCGCAAAAGAAATTTTAGCCTAAAATCATTAAATAATTTACCTAATGAGCTTTTAATCAATTGGTTTTTTTCACAGATTCAGCCATTTGCCAAAACAATTGAATTCTATCTTTCCATGAATTACCCTCTGATCTTTGCATTCTCTTTTTAATGTTCTCCTCGCTATTAGAGTCTATAGCCACCTGGATATTCTCTATAAATTCCTCTTTATTAGCTGAGATATATGCCACGTCCTCAAATCCCTGTACGTCTTCCGAAAAGTCCGTACAAACAATTGCTTTGCCCGCAGCAAGCTGCTCATTCATTTTAAGGGGATATATGCTTTTAGTTAAATCATTTTTGAGAAATGGAATAATCGTACAATCCATAAAATGTAAGTAGCGAGGTAATTCCTTAAGGGGCTTTGAATCTATAAATAAAACATTAGGCATTGATCGCAAATCCACCTCAGTAAAAGGTTCATAGTCTCCAGGCCCTATCATTACAAACAACTTATCCTTATGACGGTTTATACATGCCTCTAAAAGTTCAAAATCTATCCGCAGCCCTACGTGCCCTATATACCCCACTACAGGCATCGCATTTCCCTTAAGCTCTTTAGGTATTTCAAAGGTCTCTTCTGCTGCGGTTCTAAACAATTTGGTTTCGGCAGCATTAGGAAGTATACGTACATTCTTCCCTCCATCTTGTTCTAGCACTCTCTTCAAATTGGTAGAAGTAACTAATAATAAATCAGCATTTTTTATAGCCTGTCTTTCTCCTTTCACCCCATGCTTCACCCCCACTTTTATAGCTCTTATATCATCTCGAGATTGATACACAAATAAGGCTGGCTTAAAACGTTTCGGAATTTTAACCCCATAAAAGGGATTAAAAGAATTGAATAAAATATAATTCTCAAGCTTATGATCCTCTATGATTTTATCAATGGTTTTAAAAAAACGCTTGTTATTTATACCACTAAAGGTATCATAGATAAACCCTTCAGGCATAAAATTTACCGAAAGCATTCCTCGGGGAGTTACCGCTGTAAAATTATCTGACAATCCAGGTACTTTAGTATAGATATTCTTGCCTTCTTTTATGGCTAGCTTTCTATGCTTAAGCTCAGGTTCATCCTTTTGTCGAATATAATCCTTCACGGTATAGGGATAATCTAAATAAAACACTTGGTTTGTTTTAGATAACTCTTTAGCAATGGAAAATGCCGCAGAAGACAAAGGGCCGTCCCAGCGAGACATAGACCACATTATAATCGCTGAATTTCGTAAGTCACTCATTCTATTTTTCTGTTGAATTGGTGCGGCTTCGAAATTATGATAATTCTCATAGTCGAATACCGTTTATCGAATTCTATTTCTCAAGAGCCTACTGATATGGTAAATTCGTGCATGAAAACGAAACTCACTCTATTTATTAATCATGAAACTCACTCAGTTTGTAAAGGAAAGTCCTTCCTTAAAAAAATTCGTACACTATCTGTTAATTCCTTCAGGTGAAGCCAAGCCACGAACTTGGGTAAAGTACCTTATCAACCCATTTGTACACAAGCGCTCTAAGGGAGCTCGCATTGCCAGTCTTGTTCGAATGGATGTGCTTCCTTTCAATTCATTTAGTATTGGAAAAAAATCAAAAATTGACGATTTTGCCACCATAAACAATGGTGTGGGAGATGTGCATATTGGCGAAAACACCTTAGTTGGACTAGGCAATGTGATAATTGGCCCCGTAAATTTGGGCAATAATATTATCCTTGCTCAAAACATTGTAATCTCTGGTCTGAACCATAATTACGATGATGTAAAAACTCCAATTAAAGATCAAGGCGTAAGTACTGACTTGATAACTATAGAAGACGACTGCTGGATAGGCGCTAATGCAGTAATTACGGCTGGAGTAAAAATCGGAAAACACTCGGTAGTAGCAGGGGGGTCAGTGGTTACAAAAAATATCCCTCCTTACAGTGTGGCTGTAGGTAATCCGGCACGCGTGATTAAAAGGTACAACCCAATGACGCAACAATGGGAAAAACTAGCAAAACACAATACCGAGCATGCAGTAGCTACAAACCTTAAGAAAGCCATGGGTGGAGAGTTTAATAACTTTGATTAACACCACATACTGGTATGCATTAGTTGGTTTATGATTGGGAATTACAATTGACTTTCACAACATTCAATTTTTCGTTTGCCTAACTATTAATTACAATTTAGTAGATTCGGCCTTCCAATAATTACAACTAATTAGTTAACCTAATCATGAACGAAGCACAAAAAGCTGAAGGCCTTGCCTATGCCGAGCGCAACATGCTCGAAGAGAATTCCCATTTAATGCTAGATAAAGCTTTTATCGAAACGCATTATGATTTAACAGGAAAAAAGGTATTGGATTTTGGATGCGGTATGGGAGGTATGACTCTGTGGATGGACACGCATTATAACTGCGATATTAAAGGAATTGATATTGACGCCAACCACATAGGCATTTGTAAAATCTTGAGAGAGAAACACAACAAAGGGCATGTTGAGTTTATCCTTCAGGATATCGTTCAGAATCCTTTAGATGAGAAATTCGATTATATTTTTCTCAATGACGTAGCTGAGCACATTCAGCCAAGTTATTTAGAACCCATTTTTGCACAATTAAAAAATCAACTGAAAGAAGGTGGAGTCATATTTGTGAGTTATCCACCATGGGAAGGCCCTTACGCTTCGCACTTAAATAGCATCTTTAAAATTCCTTGGGCGCAGTATTGGCCTGAGTGGATAATGATTCCGAAGCTTAAAAAGCGAAATAGAATTCTGGTGGGTGAAAAAGATTTGATGTCTGAATACTTTGAGTTAAACCATCTAAACCACAAGATGCTAAAAGGCATTATCAAAAAAGCCGGATTGAAAATAGAAAGACGTATGAGTCATACTAAATTGAATCAGATTTCTTTCCTTAAAGGTATCAACCTAAATTTCTTTCCTTTTAAATATTTAGTCACTAAAGAACTGGTTGTATTAAGAGCTGAGTAAACTTAATTTGTGCTCCTATCAGTAATCTTAAAGCTGAAACTACCACCGCTATTATATTAGTTCAGGTTCCTTTTTTTCACGTTTGGGCTTTGGCGTAAGTCATGTAAAAAATTGATGAAAAGGGTGCGGGCAAAATATTTGCCATCCTGCAATCCAATTTTTCTAAGGCCTTAATACGTCTATTGAAAATAGATATAGGAAAAACATTGTTGAAGCACTCCCCTTTAGAAAAGCGTTTCATTTCAAAACCGTGCTTGGTGTGCAACGACACTATTTTACTTTTTGTAAAAAACTGCACATGTTCCAAATCGGGATTACTACTTTGTACTGTGCCATCGCCAAAACCAAACACTTTTTTTACTTTATACAAATAGCCCCCTAGATTCTTTTTCTCAAGATATTGCATAGGTTGTGTCATAAGTAACTCCCTCGGACCATATCCATTTGGAACGGTGCTCACAAAAACACCTTCATCTTTTAGATGATCAAAAGCATATTTTATTACTACAGTGGGATCCTGCAAATGTTCCAATACTTCGGTACATACAATAGCATCAAACATACCTTCATCCTTCATTTCTTCTGCAGCTATAGCTTTAAACCTTAGGTTATCGAATGGAGAGTTCTGACTAGCTTTTTCGATACTTTTCGCATCAATATCAATTCCCAGGGTTTGATATCCCATTGAGGCAATTCCGTAGCTCACGTTTCCATTTCCACAGCCTATTTCAAGTACCTTCTTTGTTGGATTATTTTTCAGTACCGCATTCAGCTCTTCTAGTATGAAATTTAGGCGTTTGAGTTCTTCTGTAGATGTAAACCCTGTGATGTTTTGTAGTTTTTTGGCATGGTTGACGGAACCTTTCATATCAAATGCAAGACTTTTAGTTGTTACAATTTTTATTTTGGCAAAACCAGTTTTTCATAGAGGCTGCTCGTTTGCAAAGCCATTTTATCTACGGAAAAATTTTTCCGTACAAATTCAAAAGCTTTTTTACCTAGCCTGTGCCTTAACTCATGGTTTGCGGATACTTCGGCTATTATTTCTGCTAAATGAAATGGCTCCTGCATATTCATAAATCTTCCTGTTATTTCATCTTCAATAAGCTCTTGGGTACCATCCACTGGGGTGGCTATCACTGCTTTGTTCATAGCCATAGCCTCTATCAATCCTATTGGTAAACCCTCCCATAATGATGGAAGACAATAAATATCCATCAAGTTTAAAACAGCAGGTATATCTGATCTAAATCCAGCAAAAGTTATTTGATCTTCTATACCCAGCTCGTTCGTCAAGCTTTTGCAGCGCTCCTCCAGTTCGCCACCTCCTACTATTACAAAGTGAATGGGCAACTGCTTTTCGTTTACAAGCCATGCTGCTTTTATAAAAGTTAAAGGATCCTTTTGTTCCGTTAATCTGGCAATCATCCCCACTATAATTTTTCCCTCGGGTACACTTAAATCCTTTCTTGACAGTAAAAATTTTCTGCTGGGGTCGAATTTTGAGAAATTAATTCCATTGTGAATTACAGCAGAATTTGGGATGTTTAGTTTCTCTAAACCTTCCTTTTGATTGCTTTTAGAAACTAGGATGTTTAAGTTAGTTTGCTTTACCAAAAACTTTTCACTCATCAACCGTATTTTCTGGCTTAGCGCTGAATGTACACTGTGAAATGACCAACCATGTACCGTATATATTAATGGAACTCCAACCGATTTGGCAGCCCAAAATACATTGCTACAGGCCCTAGTGCCATGCGCATGTACAAGATCGATATTGTACTTTTTGATGATTTTTTTTACTCTCGGCCACACCAATAAGTCGAAAGGTCTTTTGCTACTCAACACTTCACATACCACTCCATAGGCACGGAGCTTTGTAACCATTTCACCTTCTGAAAATGCCAATACCACACTTTCATACTTATCAACATCAAGGTGACCCACCAAATCCAACACATGGCTTTCACCACCTCCAATCTCGCCTTGGCGAATAGCATGGAGGACTCGTACCTTTCTGAAGGTATTTGAAACGTGTGAACCACGAATCGCTGCAGCTGCTACTTGCATAGGACTGTTTTACAAGTTAGTACATCTAGTATTGATTTAATCACTATGCGGAAACCAGGAAAAGGATAAGTTGGTCTCTTATTCGAAATAGCCAGGAGCAGCAATAGTCCATTGATTGATAAAGGATACATTAGGTTTCGTTCGGTTTAGGTTAAAACTCTAGCAACAACAGAAGTTAAAACTCCTATCATGCTTGGCACTAAAATAAGTGTATTTATTATTCCTACAAAGCTGAATTCTAATAAAATTCATTCTCTTATTATCAGTATGGCAAATAGCAGCATTAATACAAACAATAGTACCTTACAAACCAAAACCTACTATTAATGACAAATTCACGCCTAGCCGAGGTCACCTATGAAGAAGGCTATCATACCAGCCGACATCCGCATCATGTAAACAAAAACTATTACGAGGCACGGGCTAAAATTGCGTTACGGAAATTTTTCAATCAAATTGATAAAGAATCACTAATTCT
>JAUICR010000346.1 GCA_030427785.1 Bacteroidia bacterium
ATACGGATCATCAAACAAATCTTCGCAATCTCGTTGATCTCTAAATATAACCCTCTGATAAAATGGCTGTAAAAATGAGCGATGCATAGCGTTGGCAATCATAGCCCCCATAATGGATAGCGAAAGTCCAATCGACTTTTCATTTCGCGAAAGCGGACTAGACAAGGCCGTCGTGATTTGCAAACGGCCATAAGGATGCTTTAAAATATGCTCAATGTGTTGAGGGGTAAACAATTCTTTAATCAAGCGGTGTGCGGTTTCTGTCACTTCTTGCTTGACCACTTTTTTACTATAAAACTGCTGAAAATAAATGTCTTTAAATTGAGTAAGTCCTTCCAATGGATCGGGGCTTGCCATAGCCTGTGTTACAAGCGCTGAGTACTGCCAGCTCGGCTTTTAGAGGGATATTATATAACTCAAAGGTATGTAGTGCTGCGTCTTCTAAACTATCCTGATCATCCGTAAAGTAAATACGTGAAAACATCGGCCGGTCATCTTGAACATTCGCATGTGTGGCAATGTGCAAGATCTTATAGTTTGGCGATTCAGTTTTAAAGCGCTTTTCCGTAGCTTCTTTGCCTGAAAATAACTGACTATTGAAGTATGAACTAATGTATTCAAGTTCTTTTGCAGCCCATTTTAGCGGCATGAGGCTTCCGCGGACGGTGTCTTGAACTTCAACTTCCTCTATTGGCCCACGGCCTAGATCATCTCCATTTCTGGTAGGTAGCGGATCAAAGCTAGGTGCAAAGGCAAGCAGCTCACCCATGGCTTCAGCGCGTTCTTCCTGCTGGCTTTTCAACCAAAGTGTGGCCGAGTTGGCATAGGATACGGGGTGGTGATAAGCTAAATAGTCCAATAAATCATACTTTAAAATGTTCTTAGGCTCACTTGCTAGCAGGGCTTCAAAGGGTACCAGGGCCATAATGCCATCTGGGATGATAAAGAGCTGATCTTGCTCTTTAAAGTACTTTTTAATAGGATTAATGAATGTATTGTGCAAAATACGTGCATTTTTAGTGTATTTTTGCCAATTTTCATTCGGATTCATGACGAAGGAAGAAGAGCTGATACTCTCACGTAATGTATGAATTTGATCAGCATAGGTGCTATCTTTAGCTGTACCGACCACTTCAAAACACTGCGGCCCAATCACAAAAGCAAACAGTGTGCTGTCTCCTTCAAAGTAGGAGATCATTTTTTGATTGTCCATCAAGTGCTGTTGCAACTCTTCCACTTTAGCCACCGGGATGGTATACTTCAGCTGATAGTACTTAGGGTAAGTCGTTTCTAATTCTTTAAGCAGCTCGCTATAGTCTTCTTTCAGCGTAAAGAGCCTATCTTTATACCGGCTCATTCGCTCCTTTTCCTCTTCTGATTGCTCCTCTTTTTGCTCCAGCTTATCGATTTGGGAGGTGTAGAAGGAGATATCGACTCGCAAATCATTTTCTTTCTCAGCCACCGTATCGGGCACAGCCCCAAACTTACGGGCCTGGGCTTCTTGCAGGCCACTATAAAGGACCGCGGCCTTGCCTTTTTCAGCAATGGCGAAGGCCTTGTAAAGGTATTTTTTATCCCCGGTGATATGGTAGAGGTCATAAGCATTTTGTACGGCTCCTTTAAAGATAGCAGCAGAGGTTTTGGAGAGCTCTAGCTTGCTGCCTTCGGACTGGTAGGAGAAGCGAAGGGTATCAGTGAGTTGGATGGCCAGCTCGTAGGTTTCCAGAGCGAAGGTGAGGTCTTTTAGGTTTTTGGTCTTTTGGTGGTAGGCGGTTAGGATTTGGGCTTTGGTTTGGAGGGCTTTTAAAAATAATGTTTTATACGAAATTCGTTTTGTTAAAGGGGGGTTAACATAAATAGCCCCTTCATTATTTCCGCT
>JAUICR010000150.1 GCA_030427785.1 Bacteroidia bacterium
TTTATAGAAAATTATCTGTATGCTCTAAAGCCAAATCTGATCCTATGTGGAGGACGGAAATATCCAAACAAGCAGCCAGAAGGCCACTTCAGTTTGCATTGGACTTATGGCACGACCAAAGAAAGTCAGCCATCCGAAATAAAAAACCAACATCCATATCAGGCTTTTCACAGCAATAATTTTGTAGTACCTAAGTCAATCATTGAAAAATTTCCTTTTGACGAAAGTCTTACCCAGTACGGACATGAGGATACTTTGTTTGGCGTACAGATGGGCGTAAATAAAATTCGAATCAAGCATATCGAAAATGCAGTGATGCACGGTCGGTTAGAAAACAACCAGGAGTTTTTGGTAAAAACCAATGAGGCGATTGAGAACCTCGCATTGATTTATAAGCGTGGTGATAAAAACTTCAACACCCATGTGAAACTTATAAAGACCTTGGATAAATTCAAAGCATTAGGACTTCATGGAATCCTAAAAATGAAATTTCGCTTTTTTTCGGGAAGCCTAGAACATCACTTGATAAATTCTGAAAAGCCCTCTATGAATTTGCTGAATTTGTACAAGCTGGGTTACCTGGCTACGCTTACTTAAATTGAGTAAAAATATTTCCCCACACTTTTTGTTCGCGTTCCCAATTATTCTCAGCAGCGGCAAGTTTTAGATTTTCTTGATAATAAGCCTTCCCTGCTTTTTGAACCTTTTCAATAGCTATTTTGATATCTGATGCAGCGTGACTTTTTATCACTTCTCCGATATGATAATGGCGAACCACCTTTTGCACCTCCACAATATCAGACACCACCATAGGGATTCCACATTTCACATAATCGAAAACCTTATTGGGCAAACTAAACTTATAATTAGGACTGGTAGGTTTGTCCAATGATAGTCCACAATCGGCAGCGCAAGTGTATTGCAGCATTTCGAGGTATGGCTGTTTCGGTCTGAAAATTATCCTATTCTCAATATTCAGCTCTTGAGCCTTTATTTTTAGCCCTGGCAGCGCATCTCCATTGCCCACTATAAGCAGCACTACATGAGCAGGAAGCAAGGGCAAAGCCTCCATCATTTCCTCCATCCCCCTATCTACATTTATTCCGGCTCCTTGGTTTATCAGTATGTAAGCATCCTCAGGTAATCCTAGCTCTACTCTGCTTTTTAGCCGGGCTGGTAATCTAGAATCCGAAATATTTCTAACTACTTTAATCTCTTTTCCATATTCAGATTTGTACAAACTAGCGATACTCTGATTTACCGTTACCACAGTTTTTAGGTTTGGAAAAATCCAGCGCTCTAGTTTTATCCATACAGCTTTTACAATAGGTCTATTCTGAATTTCGGGTACACCCGTAAAATACTCATGCGAATCATACACCAATGGTTTTGACTTAAGGCGCGATATCAAGTAATTAGGTAAGAGTGAGTCTAAGTCATTACTCAGATACAAATCATATTTCCTAAAAAGTAAAAAGAAGAACAATCTCAGGTTGTAATTGGCGTAAAAAAGGAAGCCTTTGTTAAACCATAATGAAAAACGGTGGTGCTTTATAGGTGCTTCAAAAGGCAAACTCCCTTTTAGTTTTCTGCCTACAAAGGTGGCTTCAAAGCCCAAAGATTGCAACACCCCAATGGTGCGCATTACTCGCTGATCAGTTACCAGATCATTTGTTACCGTTACTACTACCTTCTTCATACTTTTGAGGCCTCAAAGTAAACTCCTTTTTTTGTCACAAGCCGTAAAAAACATTCGAATAGAAGATTTCAGCTATGAGTTGCCCGATGAGCGCATTGCTCGCTACCCACTCAATCCGCGCGATTCTTCTAAGTTGCTTATATATAATGGGCATGAAATAAGCGAAAGCCATTACCGAAATGTAGGCGATTATTTGCCAAATGATACATTACTCTTGTTTAATCAAACTAGGGTGGTTCAGGCGCGTTTAATTTTTCCGAAAAACGAAAACACCAATATTGAAGTGCTTTGTTTGGAGCCAATGGATTTACCCGATTTGCAGCAAGCTATGCAAAGCAGCTCTCCTATTAGGTACAAATGCTTGGTGGGCGGTGCTCGCAAATGGAAATCAGGAAAACTAGCTATGACATCTGCAGTGGGCACCGTGCTGTACGCTGAAAAAATTGAACGACTAGAAGGTAGCTTTTGCATAGAGTTTAGCTGGGAAGGCAATAAGCATTTTGCTGAGATATTAGAAGAGTTTGGGAGAACACCATTGCCACCTTACCTAAACAGAGCTGCCGAAGAAAAGGATAAAAGTACCTATCAAACCACCTACGCCAAATTAGATGGATCGGTGGCCGCACCTACCGCTGGACTTCATTTTACAGAAAACTTACTTGAGCAACTAAAAACAAAGGGAGTACAAGAAGAGTTTATCACCCTGCATGTAGGCGCGGGTACTTTTAAGCCCGTAAGTAGTGATACTATGGAAGAACACGAAATGCATGCTGAAGAGTTTTTTGTGGAGAAAAGTGTGGTCGAAACACTTCTAAAAAATCTTTATAAAAACGTGATTCCCGTAGGAACAACGTCTATGCGAGCTTTAGAAAGCATCTATTGGCTAGGCGCAAAACTTTTAGTTAATCCAAAGCTTAATGATTATCATATTACGCAGTGGGAGCCTTATCAAAACGAGGCAAACCCGCAAGCGGAAGATGCATTGAAAGCTGTATTAAATCACCTAAATCAAAAATCAGCAGACATGCTTATTGCAAAAACTCAACTGATAATTGCACCAGGCTATAAGCACCATATTTGCAAAGGGCTGCTCACTAATTTTCATCAACCAAAAAGCACCTTATTATTATTGGTGGCCTCACTAATAGGTGATAGATGGAAAGACATTTACAGTTACGCCTTGCAAAACGATTTTAGATTTTTGAGCTATGGCGATGGTTGCCTCATTTTACCACATTCGATAAAGAACAATTAAAACATGAAAACAAACGCTATAAACGCTGCATCTATCCTTTGCCTGCTAGTAATTTTATCATTCCATTTAAATGGTCAAAAATTGCCCTTGCAAAAAGTAGGTACAGTAGGAAAATCTATTGAAGAGGTAAGTGGCACAACCATCGTTCCTAGTGGGCATTTAGCACTAATAAATGACAGCGGAAATCATCCTGAAGTTTTCTTTACTGATGTAAATGGCACCTTTATTCACAAGGTATGTTTATCCGAAATTGACAATCGAGATTGGGAGGAAATTAGTTACGAAAATGGTTTTCTCTACATAGGTGATTTTGGAAACAACAATAACCGCAGAAAGGATTTGTGTGTGTACAAGTATAAAATTGACAACGAAGATTTTCTTGAATATGTGGGTAAAATAAATTTTAGCTACTACGAACAAACCAAGTTTCCACCGCCATTTTCTAAACGCCATTTTGATATGGAAGCAATGGTGCCATATAATGATACCCTCTACTTATTTTCCAAAAATAGATCGAGGGCCTTTAATGGATATACCTATCAATACGCCTTACCGGCCACTCCCGGAGACTATACTATAAGCAGGATAGATAGTTTTAAAACCGGGATAGGTGATGAAAATTCTTTTTGGATTACAAGTGCTGAAATTTCTCAAGACAAAAGTAGATTGGCACTGTTGGGCTACGATAAGCTTTGGCTGTTCTCTAACTTTAAGGGACATCATTTTTTACAAGGTGATGTGGAAACCTTTCACTTTGAAGCCTTAAGTCAGAAGGAAGGAATCACCTTTATTGATAACAACAAAATTGTAATAACTGATGAAAAGAACAGCTACGGAGGTGGCGAAGTACATCATGCAGTTTTGCCTCTGATGGCGGTAGAGCCTGAGGTTTTTCAAACAAAAGATAGTTCCTTGGTAGATGTATCAATTAGTAGCAAGGAAGTAGTAAATGCTATTGAATTGCATTTAAGCCCTACTTATACGGGAGATTTAAGGTGGGAAATCATCAACCGATCGGGTGAAGTAATTGCCACAAAAAAACTGGAACTTTCCGATACCGACCTTTTTGAAATCAATACTACCTCCATTCCTATTGGGTCTTATGTATTGAATGTGGTAATTGCTGGTGAACCCAACGCTTTTGCCATTCGAAGAGTTTCAGCTTCCAAAAATGACTAAAACGTACTTATATAACCTTGCATACTGAAGGTTGAGCTATTGGGAAGTATTTGACTAACTATTTTTTAGTCAGCTGAAAATCAAGATTGTTAATAATATTCTTTGTTTAAACATCAATGGTGTTTGAATAATATGCTTCGTTCTGATTACATTGAAGCCATAATTTAGAATGTATGCCGCATCTTATTTCTGATTTTGAGAAAAACTACGTCAGCTTAGAAGACAAGGACAGCCTCATCATTTTTTTGAAAACTGAGTGTGGTCTGGATTTCACAGATTATTCGGAAGCATCGGTACGAAGAAGAATCGCTAAAATTCTTAGTGAACTAAAAATATCTAACGTAAGTCATTACATAGATTACCTGAGAGAAGAAGAAGGAGCTATAGAAGAGTTTATCGAGAAATTTACGGTAAACGTTACAGAGATGTATCGCGATCCGTTTTTTTATAAAGTTTTGGTAAAAAAGGTATTCTCTACCTGGCATAATCTGGAGGAAATAAAGGTATGGTCGGCCGGATGCAGCACCGGAGAAGAAGTGCTTTCCTTAGCCATTTTTTTGGCAGAAAATAATCTGTTATACAAAACTAAAATCCTGGCCACTGACCTTTCACCTTCAGTTTTAAAAAAAGCAAGAAGCAGAACCTACGATTTAAAACACTTGGCGTCCTATCAGGATTCGTATAAAGATGCGGGGGGTACTGACCAATTGGAAACGTACTATGAGCGAAAAAACCAAAGTGGAATTTTCAAGGAATTTTTATACAAGAACATTGAGTTTGATACTCATAATTTGACCACCGAATTGTATAAAGAAGGTTTTGATTTAATCATTTGTCGCAACGTGCTTATATACTTTAACCCGAAACTTCAGGATAAAGTAATTGGTCAGTTTACAAATTCTCTTAAATTAGGAGGTCATTTAGTGCTAGGCTCGAAAGAATCTGTCATATTTTATCAAGAAAGAAATAAGCTAAAAGAATTAGAATCAGAAGCAAAAATTTATCAAAGACTCGGATAACATAGTAGTTATAGGATGCAGTGCTGGCGGACTAAAAGCTCTTAAAGAAATATTTAAGAATTTAAAATCGCCAATTCAATGCTCACTAGTAGTGGTTGTACACCGCCTAAAAAATGTTCAAAGCAAACTGGATGAAGTACTACAAGACGGCTGTCCAATTGCTGTAAGAGAAGCTGAGGATAAAGAGCTACTTCACAACAATACCATTTACTTAGCCCCTAGCAACTATCATTTGCTGATAGAAAGGGACAAAAGGATTTCTTTAAGTGTAAGCGAACCCATCAATTTTAGCAGACCCTCTATAGACGTTACCTTTTATAGTGTAGCCGAGGTGTATGGCAAAAATACCACGGGCATTATCCTTACTGGAGCCAATGATGATGGAACCAAAGGACTTCAATTTATCGAACAAAAAGGAGGTACCTGCATTGTTCAAAATTTAGAAGAATCTCAAGTAGAGGTGATGCCACGGTCGGCCTTGCTCTTTACCCCTACTGCCAAAGAACTAACTTTGAATGAAATTAGCGATTTCATCAATGAACAATTTTAAGACTACAATCTCTATCCTACTTATCGGGTTGATATCAGTTCAGTTTTGCTGGGCACAACCTCATGAATCAAAACAAACACGTATTGCATTTTATAATGTAGAAAACCTTTTTGATACTACCGATGACCCTGAAAAAAATGACGATGAATACAGCCCTGATGGCCAGCGTTATTGGACAGATTATCGCTATTGGCAAAAATCAAATAGAATGGCCAAGGCCATACTGAGCATAGGCGAATGGCAACCACCCGCCATGGTGGGCCTAGCCGAGGTAGAAAACAGAAAAGTAGTAGAAGACCTGGCTAATACTGAAGTATTGCGAAAATTTAAATACAAAGTGCTACACTTCGAATCGCCTGATAGACGAGGTATTGATGTGGCAATGCTATACCGTGAAGAAATAGTAACGATTCTATACGCCAAAAATCTCCCCGTGAAGCAAGCCTCTAACCCTGATTTTGCTACGCGAGATATTTTATATGCCAAAGTTCTTTTGCACCAAAAAGACACAGTGCACCTAATGTACTGCCACTGGCCCAGTAGGTATGGTGGGCAGGCTCAATCAGAACCAAACAGAATACGAGCGGCCGAAGTAGTGCGACACAATGTTGATTCTATTCAAGATTTTAACCCAAACGCTTTTATTATTATTCAAGGAGACCTAAATGATGAGTGGAATAATACCTCTGTAAAAGATTACCTGGTGGCGCCCGAAGGCAAGGAGAAATTGGTAAACTTAATGGAGGAGCTTCCTGAATTGGAGGGCAGCCATAGATACCGAGGCGTGTGGAGTTATTTAGATCAAATAATAGTGAGTCAAAATTTACTTGAAAACGCGGGCCTACATATTAAAAATGGCGTGGCAGTGGTGTGTCGTCAGCCAGTGCTATTAGAGGCAGATGAGAAATACCCCGGGCAAAAACCGTTCAGAACCTATATAGGGATGAAGTATCATGGTGGGTTTAGCGATCACTTACCCATATATATTGACCTTGTACATTATACCACAAAATAATGACCAACCATTGGGTACTAAAAAACGATAGTACTATTAAGATATCACATTTACTAAATGAGAAATCTTAATGCTATTGTAAAAGTCTACGGATACTACTTTACTATCCCGTGACGTTGATTTTTTAATATTTTTGCCACCATTAAAAACAAAACATGAAAAAGCTTTTAATTGCTTCACTCTCCCTAGTTATTGTAAGTTCTTGTAAAAAAGATGATCCGGTAGCTCCCGTAGATCCTGTAAATAATATTGTACTAAAAGAAGAATTTAACGCCCTTAGCCTAATGGGTACTGTTTTGCATACCAGTATAGGTGCAAACAATCAGATTGCAAGTATGTCAGCTGAAAGTGAGTTTAAGCAAAACTTAAATCACATGACCTTTGTAGGTGATAAAACTTCACCATTTTACAATCCATTGATAGACACCTTGATGGCTTACTATGGTAATCCGCAGCCTCCTTATTATATCGTAAATGATATTCAAATTCCTCCAGGTGGCTTTCCGCTTGGTGTGTATGATGAAATTGAAATGTCTTTGATGAACAGCCCAATTGCTTCTGTGGGACACGTAGTACAATCAGATGATACCTCATGGGTAATTGATTCTAAAGTGAAATTTTGGGTAGACACTACCGTACAGCCCGAGGTATTTATGATAGAAACCTATTTGCTAGAGGATATTCAGGCGCGTAACTTCACTACTCAAAATCTGGATTTACGCTTTCCGGCTGTAAAAGACTTTATCCTTAACCCACCTACTGATTCGGTTAGCTATTGGGATATTGATTTATACAACTCTGACTCTAGCGCCTATGTAGTGCGCAAAGGTCAAAAAGCGGTTAATCAATACCTATGCACCTTAAACGCTAATAAAAAGAACTTCTTCGGAACGCCATTAAGTACGTATTGGCCCTTTGCCGGAGATTTTCACAAAGGTGATATAATAGGAACACCAGACACTAGAATAAGAGTACACCTTGCCAAAACAGAAAAAGGCGAATATGACTTTAATAGAAAAGTGAGTTTTATTACCGTATTATGGATGTGGGATGCCGTAAACGGGCGCTACGATTACGTAAACAGTTATTCGAGCGAAACCAGGTACTAAACCTTGAAGGTATTTAAAACAAAGGCTCTATCGGTTATACTGATAGGGCCTTTTTTTATGAATTACATCCGCTAGTGGTGCCCAATGTTATTTTAAAATCATTTTAATATCTGAATATAGATATATCAGAGCTATGGCCATAGCAGGTATGGCTATGCTAAGTGTATTCCAGCTCAACGAATTAACTAATAAGTAAAAACCGAAACCTATCAGAAATAAACAGAATGGATAGGCAAACAATCTAAATGCAACAGTTTCTGTAGTCCACTCTTTTTTAGGAACAACAAGCTTTTTTTGAAACGGTATGCCTTTTTTTACGTCCAGCAGATTTTTTAAGAAAGCTTGAATATTTCTTTTGTTCCAGCCATATGAAGCAACAGAACTCATCTTGTAAGGGTCGCAGATACTATTAAGGAGAAGCTTATCCTTGTCTTTGATTATCGTAATCATTTCGCCCCAGCTACCAGACCAATTCCATGGCCGAAAAGCCCGAAAAAATTGCTTGTTATTTAGTTGAATTTTCCATTTATATTCTTCCACTGTTCTTTTTACAGCTTCTTGAAATTCATGATCAGTAAATTCAATTTTCACTTCTATAAATTTCAGCCGTCTTTTTTGAATGATATAAAATATAATCGCTAGAACATACCAAGGCCATGAAAACCACATATGTTCCTGTATTGTGGTTGCTTCATAGGATTTGGTATAAATCTTAAAGAGACCAATACTAGGGATAATCAAAAGGATGACTACAATGAAATAGTGAGCTAACAACTGCCACCCAGATAGAGTCAATTGTTTTGTCAGTTTTACATTTTTAATCCATTTCCTATTCATTGGTAAACTCCAGCAATCTATCAATCTATAGAAGATCGGGAAAAAGGCAGATGAAATAGAATTTATGGATATTAAGACTAGTCCTTTGGATATCTCAATAACCCGAAGCCAATTTTTACTTCTTTCTACGCGCTTGTCTACTCTGATCTTCTTGTAGCTCTTTCATTCTGCGCATCAGGCGATTCTCCTTTTGAGGCTGTGCTTTTTTCTCCTGAATCTTAGCATGAATCTTATCTTCATCAATAAACGCACGAATAGCAAACTGCTGCCCAAAGGTGATAACGTTGGCTACAAAGTAGTAATAGCTCAAACCTGCCGCGTAATTATTAAATACTCCTAAAAACACTACAGGCATCAAATACATCATATACTTAAGCTGGGGGTACTGCTGATTTGACCCCGTCATTTGCTGGTTCATATATGTGTATATAAGTGTAGACACGGTCATCAAAAGTGTAAACAGACTTACGTGATCTCCATATAT
>JAUICR010000151.1 GCA_030427785.1 Bacteroidia bacterium
AGGTTTTGTCTATTTCGGTCTCTAGGTCGTAGCTGGGTGTAGTGGCGCCAAGTTTTATTACCCCAGTATACTCCTTAGGCATACCCATGTAGTCATTTATCTTTTTTGTAAACTTACCTGTACAGATAATGAGTAAACCAGTGGCTAGGGGATCTAAAGTACCGGCATGCCCTACCTTAATTTTCTTAAGTGAGAATTTTTTTTTGATGGTATACCGGATTTTATTTACCGCATCAAAAGAGGTCCACTCAAGAGCTTTGTCAATCAGCAGTACTTGTCCTTCGGTATAATCTTTAGCCGACTTTAAGATCGTAGTCAAAAGCAAAAGTTGAAAGGATAGCTAAGGCGCCTACTATAAAACAGTACAAGGCAAAAAAGTTAAGGTTTGCTCTTTTCACGATGTCAATCATCCAGGCGCAAGCCCAAAGTCCGGTAATAAAAGCTCCACCAAAACCAAGCATCAAATGCATAGGCTGGATATACTCCACATCAAAAGCGCCATCCATGATATCTTTTGCGATTTTTCCAAAAATAAGTGGCACTACCATAAGAAATGAAAACCTTGCGGCCTTCGTTTTGTCCATTCCTAATAGGATACTGGTAGAAATAGTGGCACCACTGCGGCTGATACCAGGTATAATAGCAATGGCTTGAGATATACCGATAATAATAGCGCGCATGTAATTGATTCCTTTATTACCTGATTTTGCATTATTTGCAAATATGAGCAGCACTCCGGTAATAAGAAGCATGCTTCCTACTAGCAAGATTTGCTCATTAAAAAGGGATTCAATAAAATCATTGAAAAACACGCCCACTAGTGCAGCTGGAATCATGGAGATTACAATGCTTACACTAAATTTAAATTCATCATTGTTTTTGAATTTAAACAAGCCCGAAATCAATTGAGTGACTTCATGGCGAAAAATGATGATAGTAGCCATAGCTGTGGCAAAATGCACCACTACTGTAAACAAGAGGCTTTCATCGGGCAGGCTATCGTCTCCAAAAATAGATTTTGCAATCTCGAGGTGACCACTACTACTTACAGGTAAGAATTCCGTTAGTCCCTGAATAATTCCTAAGAATAAAGCTTCTAATCTCCCCATTATTTCGATTTACCGTTCTTCATTATTGCAAAAACCTCAACTAAGAGACCCGCCAATATAAACATTGGAGCAACGATGATGCGCTGAGCAGAAAATATTTCAGGATTAAATACTTCGGGGTTGTCGCTGCCACCACCTACCATCAGTAGGTAGCCAATAATCATAAGCACCAAGCCGGCTGCAAACAATATGTAATTGTTCTTTTCGAAAATAAACGTCTGTTTTTCCATAGTCAAAAATATAACTGGTCAGTAGTTAGCTTTAAGTATTTTCTAAGTGCAAAGAAAGTACAACTGATAGAAATCAACAGGCCACCAACTAATATGCCCGCAAATAAAACACTTAATTTAAAAACGTCCTGCAATTCTGCGAAATCAGGTACTTTAATGCCGATGTAATAAATAAGGATCCATACCAAGGCGCTCGCTATTAAGCCACCATATAAACCATGTCGGATGCTTCTAAGCAAAAACGGACGTCTGATAAATGCCTTGGTAGCACCTACTAGTTGCATCGTTTTTATTAAAAAACGCCTTGAATATATGGCGAGCCTTATAGAAGAGTTTATAAGTCCTATTGCAATAAGCCCTAAAAGAATACCCCCAGAAAATAGGACAATCCCTATTCTCTCGATGTTTTCGTTCATTTTTTGAATTAGAGGCTTATCGTATACTACATCATTTACAAATGAATGATTCAGGTATTCATTTTCCAACAAGACCAACTGATCTTCATTTACAAACTCGGCCTTTAGTCGAATATCAATACTATTCAATAATGGGTTATAGCCCAAAAATTCCATAAAATCTTCATCCAAATCATTCTTTAATTCTTCGGCTGCCTCATCTTTAGAAATGTATTCGGTAGATTTTACATACTCAGAAATTTCAAGTTCCTTTTGAAACTGTTTAATCTCCACTTCAGAAGATTCATTATTGAGTAGTACGGTAATGGCAAAATTTTCCTTAACCTCCTCAGCAATGCTACTTGCATTTACAATGAGAAGCCCAAAAATGCCAAGCACAAATAAGACTAATGAAATACTAATTATTACAGAAAGGTAGGCAGATCGTAGTCTACGCTTTGTGTATTTATCAGGAAGATTACTCACTTCTATAGATTGAATTGACGGCTAAAATAAAAAAAATGCACCCTGTATAGTTTAATGATTTGTTAATTGGGAAAATACAAGCCGAATGTTGATAAAATTTTGACTTTTAAGAATTTGTAGGTCATCTAGAAATTCAGCATTTAAGCTAAATGTACGCACAAACTGAATGGCTAAAATCATATATTGCATTTGATTAAAAACAAGGTTGTTATGTTTAAAAGCTTAGGAAAAATTCAGTACTACATTATTCCCCTGGTCATTTTAGGATTTTTGGCTACTTGTGATACTGATTTCGGATTTGATAATACGCAAAAAGATTCCACGGATTCGAGTGCGGTGCTATCACCAGATACCTTAGTGGCTGATAGTGCTGGGTTCAGCACAAATGAAATAGCAAAAGATAGTGTATCGGAAGAGCCGGTTATATTAAGCTCTCATAATGATGTTGTGCCAACCGAAAAAATGTGGCGTGTAGTAATAGCAAGTATTTCTGATGAAGCTAAGCTTCAAAAAATAGCGGCTAGCCTTGGTGCATCAAATTCGGAGATAGTTTTTGTGCCTGAGTTAAATACCTATCGCTTAGTGTATGATAGCCATACGTCTTTGCATCAAGCACAAAATACACTCGAGCAAGTACAAGGGAAATTTCCAGATGCCTGGCTAATCTACTTTTAGCGAACAGCAGATTCCCGATTTAGGAATCAGTCTTTTTTAATAGCTTCTTTATTCTGGTAGAAAGTTCTTTTGGACTAAAGGGCTTTGTCATGTAGTCGTCTGCACCCAGTTCGAATGCTTTGAGAACTGCGTTTTCAGAATTAAGAGATGTAAGCAATAAAACAGGTGCTTGAGTACCTCTTTCTTTTAAGATCTTTAGTAACTCAAACCCGCTAATAAAGGGCATCATAACATCAGAAATGACAATGTCAAAATCTTCAACATCAATCTTTTCAATTGCTTTCTCCCCATCTTCAGCGGTTTCTACTGTATACCCCTCTTTGGTCAATTTAAAGGCCAATGCGTCACGTATTAGCGGCTCATCGTCAACAATCAATATTTTTACCTTATCGCTCATATTGCTATAATAAAGAAATCTGAAATGCAAATCACGAACCAAAGATAGAATTGTATTCTAATTTACAACTGTTTAGTAAGCTAAAGTTTGGATTATTAGTTAACTACCTAATTTTGATAAAATATGAACTTGGAAAATGCAATTGGGAAAATTCCTAATATTGGAAAACTGTCTCACCCGGTAAAGGTGGTTGTGGTTACCGGTGCAGGAATTAGTCAAGAAAGTGGGATTAGCACTTTTAGAGATACTGGTGGCCTATGGGATCGCTATAATATATATGAAGTAGCAACTCCTGAAGCCTGGCATAAAAACCGTAAGTTGGTGTTGGATTTTTACAACGAACGCAGACGAGAGTTACTGTCAGTAAAACCCAATGCCGCCCATAAGGCCTTGGTAGAGCTCGAGGAGAAATTTGATGTAGAAATCTTAACTCAAAATATAGACGACCTTCATGAGCGAGCAGGCTCGTCCAAGGTGGTGCACATCCATGGAGAGCTATTAAAGGCAAGAAGCACGGTTGACCAACAGCTTGTATACCCCATAGTGGGAGGTGAGCTTTCGTTGGGAGATTATTGTGAAAAAGGCTCCCAGCTTAGGCCTCACATAGTATGGTTTGGCGAAGAGGTACCTATGATGGGGTATGCTGAGCAATGTGTGAGTAAGGCGGATATATTACTTGTAGTTGGCACTTCCTTATCGGTGTATCCGGCAGCAGGATTGCTTTATTCTTTTCAAGGTAGTTATCCTATTATTAATGTAAATCCGTATGAAGACGCAAGTAGTTTTAACAAAGGGGTGATTCATATTAAAGAAAAGGCCGGAAAAATACTGGGTGCGGTGGTGCGTAAATTGATGGAATAAGCAGGGCTTGTGGGTGAAGAATAATATATATATTTGCAGCCTCAAGAGAGGGGACCGTTTGTCCCCTTTTTTATTAGTAGGACATGATTGATTTAGAAAAGCTAAGAAGTACCGCTATTGAAGCTCTAGAAGCAGAAGGTGCTTTTTTGGTGGAGTTGAATTTAGGAGCTGATAATAGGATAAGTCTGAGTGCAGATCACCCAGAAGGTATTACCTTAGATAAGCTAAGGAAAGTCAGTAAAGCAATTGAAGCAGAGTTTGATAGAGAGCAGGAAGACTTTGATTTAGAAGTTTCTTCGCCAGGAGTAGGAAAACCTCTTATGGTTCCTCAGCAGTATGAGATGAGCGTAGGTCGGGCAGTAAAAATCACAATGTTAGACGGAGAAATAAAGACAGGAGACGTAAAGTCTTTTAAAGATAATTGTCTTACAATAGGCTGGAAAGAACGTGTGCCAAAGGAAATTGGGAAAGGAAAAATGACCGTAAGCCGCGAAGAAGAGATAAATTTGAAAGACATTAAAGAAACACGATTAGAAATTAGATTTTAATCTTACGAAAAATGGAGAACCAGGCAATAATTGAAAGTTTTTCTGACTTCAAAGAGGAAAAAAATATAGACAGAGTTACGCTGATGGCAATCATAGAGGATGCCTTGCGTAATCAACTGAAGAAGAAGTATGGTGATGACGAGAACTTTGACATCATTGTGAATCCGGATAAGGGTGATCTTGAAATTTGGAGGAACCGTACCATCGTAGCTGACGGATTTGTTGAGGATGATAATTTGGAAATAGAGTTGTCTGAAGCTTTGAAAATTGAGCCTGATTTTGAAGTTGGAGAGGAGGTTTCTGAAGAACTGAAGCTAATCGATCAAGGAAGAAGATTTATTTTGGCTTTTCGCCAAAATTTAGTTCAGAAAGTACAAGAGCACGACAATAGCATTATATATAAGAAGTACAAGGACCTAGAAGGTGAAATACTTACCGGTGAAGTGCATCACGTTAGACCGAGAGCGGTAATAATTTACGATGATGACCAAAATGAATTAGTGCTTCCTAAAGACCAACAAATCCCAAGAGATTTTTACCGCAAAGGAGATACTGTAAGAGCAGTGGTAAAAACGGTAGAATTGAGAGGAACTAAGCCTGTAGTTATTTTGTCAAGAACAAGCAATAAGTTTTTGGAGAAACTGTTTGAGCAGGAAATTCCGGAAGTATTCGATGGGTTGATTATGGTGAAAGGCGTGGTAAGAGAGCCAGGTGAGAAAGCCAAGGTAGCTGTAGAAAGCTATGATGACCGTATAGACCCGGTGGGTGCCTGCGTGGGAATGAAAGGAAGTAGAATCCACAGCATAGTCCGAGAGCTTGGAAATGAAAATATTGATGTAATTAATTATACAAGCAATACTCAGCTGTATATCCAAAGAGCTCTTAGTCCTGCTAAGGTTACATCACTTCAGATATTCGAAGAGCCTAAGAAGGTAGAAGTATTCTTAAAGCCGGATCAAGTGTCATTGGCTATTGGAAAAAGAGGATTGAATATTAAGTTAGCAGGAAGATTGACGGGATATGAAATAGACGTATACCGCGATGTGGATGAGAATGAAGATGTGGAGCTTACCGAGTTTTCTGATGAAATAGAAGCTTGGATTATTGAAGAATTGAAAGCAAAAGGCTGTGATACCGCCAAAAGTGTATTAGACCTCTCTGTTGAAGAATTGGTTTCGCGTACGGATCTTGAGCAAGAAACTATCGAAGAGGTGAGAGCTATATTGAGATCAGAATTTGAAGAATAAAATAGATAGAACTACATGGCAGGAAAGTCTCTAAGACTTAGTCAACTCGCGAAGGAGTGCAACACTGGTGTTAATACACTAATGGAATTTTTGCAAGAAAAGGGCATAGATGAAAAACTGCGCCCTACTACGCGTATTGAGCCTGAGTACATTCAGATGGCAATGGAGAAGTTTGCTCCAGACATGGCCAAAAAAGAACAGTCAGAAAAAGTAAGCCAGCAAAAGAAGGAGGAAAAAGAATTGCTGCGAGCCGAACATGACGACAAGCCTCAATCTACTGGTGCAGATTCAGTTATTAAAGCCAGAACCCGTCTGGATGGCCCAAAAATGGTTGGGAAAATTGACTTGAATAAACCAGCGGCTAAGGAAGAGCCCAAAAAGCCCGAAGCACCCATAGAGGAAGTGAAGGCTAAAGAGGTGGAGCCAGAAAAGGCACCTGTGGTGGAGGCCCCAAAACCTGAGCCCAAAAAAGAGGTTAAAAAGGAAGAACCCAAAGTAGAGGCGGTACCTGAAGTAAAAGATGAGGAGCCAGTAGAAGCTACAGCCGAGGAGAAAAAAGAAGAGCCCGCACCTGCTGTAGAAGAGAAAAAGGAAAAGAAAACCGAAGAGAAGAAGCCGAAGGAAGAGAAAGCCACTGCTAAAGAGCCCGAGGCAAAAGAAGAGATTGCAAGCGCTGAACCTAAGGAAGCTGAAACTTCAGGCTCTATTGAAACAAAATACACCAAACTTTCGGGTCCAAAATTTACAGGTGAGAAAGTTGACCTAAGCAAATTTGAGAGACCAAAGAAAAAGGTAGCTAGTAGTAACGAAAATAAGGCTGATAAACGCAAGCCTCAGCGCAAGCGTATTTCGCCTGGAGCTCCTGGTAAGCCAGGTGCTGATACACGAGGACCCGGTGGCTCTGGAGGAAGAAAAGATACCCGAGGTAAAAAAGGTAGAAAGCCAGAACCTAAACATGAGCTTACCGAAGAGGAAGTTCAGAAGCAAATAAAGGAGACCCTTGAAAAGCTAACCGGGGGAGGAAAAAAATCCAAGTCATCAAAGCTTAGACGCGAGAAAAGGCTGGAAAGAAAGGAGCAAGACGCTATTGATGAAATGATTCAAGAAGCGGAAAGCAAACAAATTAAGGTTACTGAGTTTGTTACTGTAAGTGAATTAGCCAACATGATGGATGTTACGGTTACCGAGATTATTTCGGCCTGTATGTCATTAGGTATGATGGTAACAATGAATCAGAGATTGGATGGTGAAACACTTCAGATTGTAGCGGAAGAGTTTGGTTACAGTGTTGAATTTGTGAGCGCTGATGTAACAGACGCTGTGGAAGTAGAAGAAGATGCCGAGGAAGATTTAGTACCTCGCGCTCCTATAGTTACTGTAATGGGTCACGTAGATCATGGTAAAACATCATTACTTGATTATGTGCGAAAAGCCAATGTAATTGCAGGTGAGTCCGGTGGAATTACACAGCACATTGGGGCTTATTCAGTTCAGCTAGAAAGCGGGCAGCATATGACTTTCTTGGATACTCCTGGTCACGAAGCCTTTACGGCAATGCGTGCTCGTGGAGCCAAAGTTACCGATGTGGCGATTATTGTGATAGCTGCTGATGATGATGTGATGCCTCAAACCAAAGAAGCTATAAGCCATGCGCAAGCTGCGGGTGTTCCAATAGTTTTTGCTATCAATAAAGTAGACCGTGACACGGCTAATCCCGAGAAAATTAAAGAGTCATTGGCTCAAATGAATTTACTTGTAGAGGATTGGGGTGGTAAAATTCAGTCTCAGGATATTTCTGCTAAAACGGGAATGGGGGTGCCAGAATTACTTGAAAAAGTATTACTTGAGGCAGAGCTATTAGACTTAAAAGCAAACCCGGATAGAACATCTTCGGGAACAGTAGTGGAGGCTTCGTTAGATAAAGGAAGAGGCTACCTTACAACTATACTTATACAAAACGGAACTCTGAAAATTGGAGATTATGTTTTGGCAGGTCACTACAGTGGTAAGGTAAGAGCTATGCTTGACGAACGAGGTCATCGTTTGGAAGAAGCGGGCCCTGCCAGACCTGTTAGTATATTGGGCTTAGATGGTGCGCCACAAGCTGGTGACAACTTTGTGGTGATGGAAGATGAGCGTGAGGCCAAATCTATTGCCAGTAGAAGAACCCAATTGCAACGAGAGCAAAGCGCGCGTAGCCAGAAGAATTTGACGTTGGAAGAAATTGGTAGACGTTTGGCTGTAGGTGACTTCCAAGAGCTAAACATCATTGTAAAAGGAGATGTGGATGGTTCTATTGAAGCTCTTTCGGATTCACTTCAGAAACTAAGTACTGATGAAATTCAGGTAAATATTATACATAAGGCTGTAGGGCAGATTAGTGAGTCAGATATACTTTTGGCCACGGCCTCAGATGCTATCATAGTAGGATTCCAGGTAAGACCTTCGGCTAGTGCACGTAAGCTTGCCGAAAAAGAGCAGGTAGATGTTAGATTGTACTCTATTATTTACGATGCTATCAATGAAATAAAAGATGCTATGGAAGGCATGCTATCACCAGATGTGAAAGAGGTGATAACGTGCAATATCGAAGTAAGAGAAACATTCAAGATATCTAAAGTAGGTACCATTGCAGGATGTTTTGTATTGGATGGTACTGTTACCCGTAATACCAAAATTAGATTGATAAGAGATGGTGTTGTAATGTATACTGGTGCCTTAGGTTCACTTAAGAGATTTAAGGATGATGTGAAAGAAGTGAAGAAAGGCTACGAATGTGGATTGAATATTCAGAATTACAACGATATCAAAGTTGGAGATATAATTGAGGGATACGAAGAGGTAGAAGTAAAAAAGACTCTTTAAGTATTTTTCAGAATAAACTAAAAGCCTCTGTTTTTTAACAGGGGCTTTTTTGGTTTAATACCTCATTACCCGACAGTTTTAGCTAAAAATTTGATTCTATAATCCATTGATTTTGACGAAAACGCTCATTTTCTTAAAATTTATCGACCAAGCGCCTGATTTATAGGTCAACTGCACTAGTGTAAAATCTACTAGTGTTGTACTTTTGGTTCATAACTTAAATTCTAATGTATGTTACAAATCTTATCTAAGGTTAGGACACTTATTGGTGTGCCT
>JAUICR010000152.1 GCA_030427785.1 Bacteroidia bacterium
AGACAAATCGTGGTGGAAAAGGAGTAAAAACCCTAAACACTACTGAGAAGACCGGAAATCTGGTAGCTATAAAAGCAGTGACGGACGAAGACGATCTTGTGATTATAAATAAGAGCGGAGTGATGATAAGAACAGGTGTAGCCGAACTTAGGGTAATGGGCCGCGCTACACAGGGTGTACGTATTATTAACCTTAAGAAGAATGATGAAATTGCTTCTGTAGCAAGAGTACCTGCATCCGAAGAGGAAGAGGAGGAGCTGACTGAAGAAGCTGTAAACCTAGCCGAAGGCGAGGAAGGAGCAACAGAAGCTTCATCAGAAGATGAAACTGAAACTCCGTCAGTAGAAGAATAGAAATTCAGTGTAGATTAAGCTTATGAACCCTGTCTTGCCTTGGACTATCCAAGGCAAGTCAGGGTTTTCTATTTGTATCAGTTCAAGATATACTGTTAGAGTAAGTAGTCCTATTCTCTTGCTTGTAGGTAGATTCATTTTCAAGTGAACCTTAAGAAATGAAGCACTGGTTGTCTAAATAGTGCGGTTTAAGCAAATGTTAAGCTAACACATCAACAATATGAATGGGTAGCTCGGCTTTTAACTTTAATCAAATTCATAAAAAAAGTCATATTGCTATTTGTTGATAATGAAAATTATGTGGGCTATTTGTAAGAAGTGTGTTTAATATTAAGTAAAAATAACATTAGAATAATTATGGAATATTTTAGATAGGATGAATACTGCAATAATTTAACAGCCAAATTTCCTTGAAAGTGAAAATTGTAAGAAAACACTTGTGGGAAACGTATTTAAATTTTAGATTTACAAGGTCTTTGCAAAGTCAACCATTATTAACATTTAAATTCAAACAAAATGAAAAATGAAATTATACCAAGCCGGAATTCTCTTACCCCCCCTCTCTAGGTAGTCAGCAGCAGCATAAGTCGTTCGACTTTAAAAAGATACTGCTTGCCATTGCAGTTGTGTTCTCAACTTTTAGTGTAGCCAAGGCTGATCCAAATATCAAAGCAACTATTACAGGACTGAAAAATCCTGTTGATTACTGTTCAGGTGCTTCCGTATATGCGTCTATTGCCCCAAAATGGGTGGTAGAAACATGCGCTTACTTTGAAATATTATCTGCAACACTTTATGTGCGAGAAGACTTAGGTGGTGGAGTATTTGTGGAAAGAGTAGTAGGAACCGTAGGTTCGCAACCTGTAGGTACTAACACTATCCAATTTAGTCCTGTATATGGATTAGGCTTGCTTAGGGTGGCAATACAGTGTTCTACTATTTCAGGAAGTACAAGTTCTACTTTTACAAGTAACTCAGGCTATGGGGGCAGCCATTATCTCCTTTCTGCAAAGGCACCTGCAATTAATTGCCTTAGTGTCACTAATGCTTTAACGGCTAGTACAAACCCTGATGAACTGGCGGGTTGCTTAGCTAGTAACTACGACCTGATTTTTGATATAGATTATGTTTACGGTTTTGCGGATAATTCAGCCATTAAATTCGAGATATTCTCAGTTGGGTCATGTGATGATAATGATCTGGTGGAAATTTTTTCGGACGAGTACGATGAGTTTCCTGGCAGCCACTTCACTTATGAAGATTTCTTAGATGAGATGAATATAAGTTTTAAAGATGTCATTTATAATACCCCAGGTTTTTATAAGATTAAATTAACACTTGTTGGTGGACCATGTGGAGGCACGGTCACCACAACCATTTGTGTACATGTTACCAACACCCCCTCAAGTGTTACATTTGAGCTTACCGGCTGCAAGCCTGGCCCGTTTGACCCAATTACTGGGCCTTTTTCTCCTGAACATATTAAGTCATTGGCTCCAGTAGTGGGAGGAACTTCGGTAGCTATAAACGGTAATTTGAGTTCTGGACATTTTGCATACTACAAAATTAAGGTAGAAAAAGAATTAACAGGAGGGGGTTTTGATGATGTAACTGATTTGGCATATAAGAATACACAGGTTCCTGTAGTGCAGGATCCTTCCTTCCCAGCTAAATACACCAATATATCCTCAAATGTTAATAGCTTAATTCAGGCCAATATCCCATCGGATAAGGTGTACGATAATCCAGGTTTTGTTTACAGAATTACTCTCACTTTGGGTTCCGATTGTGGGGAAGTAAGTGAATGGAGCTTTTTAAAGACCGATAACAGTTGCTCGAGTAAAAGTGCTGCCGCAACTAAGCCTGAAGATGCAGATTAAAGTTTATTGATTTCAGTTTTTCCTCAACCTGCTTCAAACTACTTAACACTTGAGGTTAATCTGCCAGATGGACTCTATTATGATTTATTGGGCACCAATGGTCAAAAGGTAAAGTTTGGTGATCTAACAAATGAACAAACCAATGTGGATGTGTCGAACATTGCTAAGGGTGTTTATATGCTGAGAGTTTATGACAACTTGGGTACTGTATATAAACATCAAAAAGTAATTATCCAATAAAGTTGAATAGACTTTACAAAGCATATCATTTTTTAAAAACCTACTGCCCTTTCTGGGTGGTAGGTATTTTGCTATGCAGTACAGTAGCAGCCCAAAACCTTGTCCCCAACCCCTCTTTTGAAAATTTCAACAATGCTAATTGGAAATTCCTTGACAGTTCTCAGACCGTGTTTAATGGGATTACAGATTGGTTTGACCCCACGCCTTATGGCATCAATGAAGTGACTAGTTATATAATAGAGGCACAAAGGGGCAACCTAAATGTAATACGGCCTTATCACGGAAATGCCAATGGACTTATAGGGCTTGTATATGAATCATCTCTTGGTCCTTTGTATTATAAAGGTTTTTTGCAATGCAAGCTAAACGATTCGCTTAGGGCGGGATGTACGTATCGCTTTACTATGTACGTTCTGCCTTCGGCCATTTATTATACAATACCGCCTCCTCCGCAGGATTCTCTCTCACCTTCCCGTCATTTTCATTCCACCCGTAACTTTGGTGCGTATTTCAGCAAAGAGAGAATTTTTGATAATGTAAGTCCGTTGGGCTTTTCTTTTGATACCGCCAATATAGTTCCCCAAGTGTCACTGCCTAATGCTTTTATAACAGACACTACAAACTATACCCGCGTTACTGGAACCTTTGTGGCAACTGGTGGTGAGCAGTATTTGACCTTGGGTTCCTTTGAGCCCATAGCAACTACTCAGGTGTACCGGTTTAGGTATGGGCTGACGTATAATGTTTTAAATGCTCTTGAGGGATCAGTAATTTGCCGGTTCCATGTTGATTCTCTCAACCTCCACCGTCTTTCACCTTCAGATACTCTTTTAACCTCAAGCAGCGATACAGCATTATGCCCAGGGGATAGCCTAACGTTATTTACCCATGCCCGCCAGGCCAATAACTTTATTTGGGATGATGGCAGCACAGACAGCCTGCGTACCATTACTGCGCCCGGCACCTATTGGGTAAATGCCTATTACAATTGTGGCGATGTGCTGAGCGATACCATTGTGGTTTCGCCATTGCAGGTGCTTCCCGCCATAGCGGTACATGATACAACGATGTGCGAAGGGGAGGTGGTAAACTATAGCATGCCTGCAAATGGAGTCAGCTATACTTTAAATGGCAGCCTAGTGGGCAATGTTTTTTCAGTTTCCACAGCAGGGCAATACCTGCTCACAGCAAGCAACATCTGCCAAAGCCAGGATTTTACTTTTAAGCTGAACTACAAACCGGTAGATGCTTTGCCCAATATAAGCATACCCGATACTGCCCTGTGTAGTGGCGAAGAAATGGCGGTAAAGCTCCCTGAAAATTTTAGTTATATCCTAAATGGTAAGCCGCTCAGTGGTTTTACCCTTTTGCTTACCGAACAAAATGATTACGTGCTGGAGGCCGACAACAGTTGCGAAACCCGCAGCTATGCCTTTACCATAAGCGATGATGGCTGCCAAATGAAGCTGTACATCCCCAATGCCTTTACCCCCAATGGCGATGGGCTAAATGATTGCTTCGAAATTTATATAACCGAATACGAATACTTTCAGGTAATGGTATTCAATCGCTGGGGCCAGCAGGTTTTTAAAAGTACAGATCCCGCCCACTGTTGGGACGGAACTTTTAATGGCAAACCGGTAGTTGGAAACCACACCTATATAGTAAAAACTAATGATGGCAGCCAGCAGCTCAAAGAGTATGGTGTGGTAACGGTGCTGAGGTGATTTTTCAGTTTGCGAATAGACTAATGCCGATTGTTCAAAATTAGTTTTAATTAATCCAACCACTAAGTATAGCTGCATCTCCATTATAATTATAGTCTATCATAAGGCTTAGTAAGAGCGCAATGACCAGCGTAATAGGTAAGCCAGCACGCAGGTAGTCGCTAAACTTATATTTGCCAGGACCGTAAATAATAGCAAGCGTATGGTAGCCCAATGGTGAAACAAAGCAGGTGCTGGCACCAAATGTAATAGCTAGTAGCAAAGCCTTGGGGTCAATGTTTGTTTGGCCGGCAAGGCTGAGTACTACAGGTGCCATAAGCAAAGCAGCCGCATTGTTAGAAATAAAATTGGTAACCAAAGTAGTGCTAAGAAAAAACGCGAGGATGACCCAAAATGGCTGAAGACTATCGGTGCCTTCCATAACCAGCGAGGCTACTTGCATATCTAAGCCAGTATTTTGCATAGCCACGCCCAAAGGGATAATTCCTGCCAAAAGGAAGTAAATACGCCAATCAATTTTTTCATATAATTTTTCAGTTTTAAAAATTCCCAGAAATGCCATTAGCACTACACCACTCAGCGCACCTACAGCAATAGGAACAAGGTTGAAGGCAGCCAGCAGAATAACCAACACCATAATAGTGGATGCCAATATTTGCTTGGAAAGCGAGTGCGTTTGCCCCTGTAGAATTCGGTACTGAATAAGGTCGTGTTTTACCTCGGGTTTTTCAAAAAAATTGGGTGGTGCTTCTACCAATATACTGTCGCCAATGTTGATACGGTTTATTGCAAAAAGGCGCTTACCCAGAGTTCTGAAATATACATCACTCACTTGGCGGATAGCCAAAGGATAAGCTCCATATTTTCTAAAAAATGAAGAGGGATTAAACAAGTTTCCGGCAAGAGAAGATGATGGGCTCACCACGGTTTCTACTATGATGCTGTCCATATCTTTTTCTAAGCCTTTCATTATACCCGTATGTAGCGTAAGTCCATCCTCCTCTTGCAAGCTTATCAGGGCTTTTACATTAGCTTTAATTATCAATCGATCATCTTTTTTTAGCTCATGCAAGTGTAGCTGCACATTCTGTACTTCTCGTTTTCGTAGTAGTTTTATTATTTCAATATCCTTTTCTTGAAAAAGCCTCTTGAGGTCTAATGAATTTATGCGTTCTGGGTTTATCACTACAATTTCTGCCTGATAGGTATCGGTAGTAAATTGTTGGTTGTAATCTTTTACTCTTTTTCTAGATGGAATCAATTTGTAACCACCTAGCGTAAAGAAAAGGATGCAAAAAAGTACGCCTGCAATTCCATAAGGAGCAAAGTCAAAAAACTTTAAAACTTCTGTGCCATATTGGCGAGCTACAGAGTTTACCAATAAGTTGGTACTGGTACCTATTAATGTGCTCATTCCGCCAAGGATACTTACAAATGCCAGAGGCATAAGAAGGAGCGAGGGCGAAATATTTTTTTGGTTGGCCATAGTAATTACTATGGGTAGGAATATGGTAATTACCGCAGTATTATTTAAAAAAGCGCTAAGAACTGCCGCAGGTATCATAATGACTATTAAAGTAACGGGTACACTAGTAGAGGCGAATTTGGATAACAAAAAGCCCAACCGCTCGAGCAGGCCGGTTTCCTCTAGCCCGGCAGAGAGAATGAGCAAGGCTAAAATGGTAATGGTGGCCTGATTGCTAAAGCCGGAAAGCCCCTCGGAGATACTTACCACCCCTGTAAGCATAAGGGTTACGGCAATGAGAATAGCAGTGAGGTCGATAGAAATCCGCTCTGTAATAAACAGAAATAGGGCTGCTACAAGGATGGCAATTACGATGTACGCATCTACACTCATACTATTCTAATTTTTCGAATTCGATCTTTTATTTCGTTTTTACAATTGTATTTGATGATTGTTCATTTACGTATTAATATCTCGGAAGAAAGATAACATTAAAGTAATTGCACTTGGTTTTCATTTTTTCCAGTAACTAAGGCATTCGCTACATTTTGGCCGCAGTCATTTATGGATGATTTTTGAAGGTTTACTTACCAGTAAGTAAAAAATCAGGTTACACCCAGTACGTGCTCAAGGCGTATAGTGTATTTTGCCGCTCAGTTTGTTTGTTCATTTTTGTTGGCACTTTCGAGCCGCCTGTGTGCTACAAATGGCCTTAAGGTACATTGTGGAAAAACAGTTGGAATAAGGCCTCGTGAGTATTGGATTGTAAAGGATATAATTAATTTGCGCACCTTGAAAAAACAAAAAATAAGATATGGGAAGAGCATTTGAATATCGCAAGGCAGCTAAAATGAAACGCTGGGGAATTATGTCAAGAGTATTTCCCCGATTGGCAAAAGCTATCACTATGGCTGCCAAAGAAGGAGGACCAGACCCTGATACAAACTCGGCATTGCGCACGGCCATTCAGAATGCCAAGGCACAAAACATGCCTAAGGACAATATTGAGAACGCTATAAAAAGAGCCTCAGGTAGCGATGCCGAAGATTATACAGAAGTAAACTACGAAGGCAAAGGTCCGCATGGGGTTTTGATTTTTATAGAATGTGCCACCAATAACACTACCAGAACGGTGGCTAATGTAAAGTCCTACTTCAATAAAGGTGGAGGGCAATTTGTACCTACAGGTTCATTAGAATATATGTTCAACCGCAAGGCAGTTTTCGAAATTGAGAAAACCGAGGCAATGGACATTGAAGAAATGGAGCTAGAACTTATTGATGCGGGTTTGGAAGAAATTGAATTGGTAGAAGACACCATCTTTGTGTATGGCGATTATACTAATTTCGGAACCTTATCTACAGCGCTCGAAGCAATGGGCATTGAACCCCAAAAAGCATCATTGCAACGTTTTCCTACCACTCCGGTAGAATTTACGGACGAGCAGATGGTGGACATTGAAAAACTGCTGGATAAAATAGATGAGGACGATGACGTGCAGGCCGTATATAATAACATAGTTTAAAACCCAAATATGAGCATAACATCAAAAATTGTCTATCAAGGTGGATTGAGAACAGAGGCTGAGCATCAAGGCTCGGGCCAGCGGTTTATTACAGATGCACCCTTGGATAACAATGGCAAAGGTGAAGCCTTTTCACCCACCGATTTATTAGCTACATCTCTTGCTGCGTGTGCGCTCACGGTAATGGGTATTAAGGCTCGTTCATTAGATTTTGATTTAGAGGAAGCTTCGGCTGAAGTGCTAAAAGTGATGGAATCCAACCCACGAAGAGTGGGAGAGGTTCAGGTAAAAATCAGCCTGAAGGATAACTGTGATGAACATACCAAGAAAGTATTGGAAAAAATAGGGCTCACCTGCCCGGTAGCCAAAAGCCTATCGCCCGATTTGAAACAATCAATCACTTTTTATTGGACCTAGCATGAAGAAAACTATAGTAACGCTTTTGATGGCCCTGATAGGAGTATTTGGTGCAACAGCACAAGATGCAGAAGCAGCAAAAGCCGAAGCCCGAAAGTACACCAAGGCTTTGCTTAAGGGTAAGTGGGAGAAGGTAATTGATATGACTTACCCCGAGCTTGTAACTGCAAATGGTGGAGCTGAGAAAATGATGATACAAGCTGAACTATTTGACCAAACCATGGTACAGCAAGGTTTTACACTTAAAAAAGCAGAATTGGCTGATCCACTGATGATGTTTGAAAGTGGTGAGTATTGGACTTGTGTTATTCCAACCAAACTTACTTTTAATGGGCCTCTCGGAAATTTATATTCCGAATCAGGATTATTAGCCCTACAAAAGAAGGGCGAAACCACATGGACTTTTGTGGATTTGGCGCAGGTAGAAATTGCCCAATTGATTGAAGTATTTCCAAGTTTGAACCAAGGAATAGAAATACCTGTAAAAAGAATTTATCAAGATTGAGATTCGTAAATAGAATAAGGACAATGCTGGTAAAGGATAAGCTTGTTCGTTTCGTAAAAATTATAAATTAGCCAACAGAAAAAATTATACTATGTCATCAAATCTTTTAGAGGGAAAGAGAGGAATCATATTTGGAGCTTTGGATGAAAATTCGATAGCCTGGAAAGTAGCAGAGCATGCTCACGCAGCTGGTGCTAAGTTTATACTTACCAATGCACCTGTAGCCATGCGCATGGGCGAAATTCAAAAACTAGCTGCCAAATGTGTCACCGAAGTAATACCAGCAGATGCTACCAGCACCGAAGACCTTGAAAACCTTTTTGCAAAATCTCAGGAAATATTGGGCGGCAAACTTGATTTTGTATTGCACTCTATCGGTATGTCTATAAATGTGCGTAAAGGCAAGCACTACACAGATTTGAACTATGAGTGGTTGGCCAAAGGATGGGATATTTCAGCAGTTTCTTTTCATAGAGTAATGCAAGTGGCCTATCAGCAAGATAGCATGGCAGAGTGGGGAAGTATTGTAGCACTTACTTATATGGCAGCGCAGCGTACATTCCCGGATTATAGCGATATGGCCGATAATAAAGCTTATCTGGAAAGTATTGCTCGTAGCTTTGGTTACCATTTTGGTAAAAACAAAAAAGTGCGTGTAAATACCATTTCACAATCGCCTACGCCTACTACCGCTGGTAGTGGTGTAAAAGGATTCGATGGTTTTATTAGCTATGCCGATAAAATGAGCCCACTAGGAAATGCCTCAGCTGACGATTGTGCAGCTTATGTGATTTCCATGTTCTCTGACCTTACTCGTAAGGTTACCATGCAAAATCTTTATCACGATGGAGGATTTAGCAATATGGGAATTAGTGAAGCTGTAATGGATAAATTTATGGAAG
>JAUICR010000153.1 GCA_030427785.1 Bacteroidia bacterium
AATGGATGGCACAACTACCTCCTTTGCAACAACAAAAATCAGGTAGAGCGATTTGATGCAATTTTTGAAGACTTAGGTGGAGGCATTGACTCTAAACAAATTGTAGAAACCTTGCATGAAGGATTCTTAGATCCCGAAGGAAAAAAAGCAGTTTATACCGATCATCAAATCTTTGAACGATATCAAAAATTCAAGCTGAAAAATGGCTACGAAAAGAAACAAGCCATTACCCTAAAAGAGTTGACCAGCCTTCAGGTTGGAGATTTTGTAACCCATATTGATCACGGCATTGGCGAGTTTGGAGGCCTACAAAAGATTGATGTAAATGGCAAAGCGCAAGAGGCGATAAAACTGGTGTATAATGGTGGTGATGTATTGTATATTTCCATTCATTCCTTGCATAAAATAGCTCGTTTTAATGGTAAAGAAGGTACCACTCCTACCACCCACAAATTAGGTTCGGGAGCTTGGCAAAAGACTAAGGCAAAAGCCAAAAAACGCGTAAAGGAAGTTGCTTTTGACTTAATAAAGCTGTACGCTCAGCGCAAAACAAAAAAAGGCTTTGAATACTCGCCAGACACATATTTGCAACATGAACTGGAAGCATCATTTATATATGAAGATACGCCCGACCAAGTAACTGCCACTGCAGATGTAAAAGCGGATATGGAAGCCCCCACTCCAATGGATCGGCTGGTATGCGGTGATGTAGGCTTTGGCAAAACTGAGATTGCAATTCGGGCAGCTTTTAAAGCTGTGGCTGACAGTAAGCAAGTAGCTGTATTGGTACCTACTACCATTTTAGCTTTTCAGCATTTTAAAACCTTCAGCAAACGAATGGAGGGATTGCCCTGTAACATTGATTACATCAATCGTTTTAAAACTAAAAAACAACAGACTGAAACACTAAAAAGACTAGAGGAGGGAACATTAGACATACTGATAGGCACGCATAGACTAGTGGGTAAGGATGTAAAGTTCAAAGATCTTGGTTTATTAATTATTGATGAGGAGCAAAAATTTGGCGTAGCCGTAAAAGATAAACTGAAGAGTTTGAAAGTGGATGTTGACACTTTAACTCTCACTGCCACTCCCATACCGCGTACACTACAGTTTAGCTTAATGCAAGCCAGAGACCTAAGTGTGATGAATACGCCCCCACCCAATAGGCATCCTATAGAAACTGAAATAATGGGTTTTAGCGAAGAAGCTATTAGAGACGCCATAATGTACGAGATGAGCAGAGGGGGGCAGGTTTTCTTTATTCATAATAGGGTAGAAAACATTAAAGAAGTGGCCGGAATGATAAGCCGGGTAGTACCTGATGCAAAAATTGGAATTGGCCATGGACAGATGGAAGGCAAAAAACTGGAAGATTTAATGCTGCGATTTATAGATGGACATTTTGATGTTTTGATTGCAACCTCCATTATCGAAAATGGATTGGATGTACCCAATGCCAATACGATTATCATAAATAATGCACATCATATAGGCTTAAGTGATTTGCATCAAATGCGTGGACGCGTGGGCCGTAGCAATAAGAAAGCCTTTTGCAAACTGATTGCTCCACCCATTGCTCACCTTACCGAAGAAGCTCGAAAGAGATTGACAGCTATCGAGCAGTTTAGTGATTTAGGCAGTGGGTTTCAAATTGCAATGCGCGACCTGGAAATACGTGGGGCCGGTGATTTATTAGGAGGTGATCAAAGTGGGTTTATGGCTGATATCGGTTTTGACACGTACCAGAAAATTTTAGCAGAGGCGATAGACGAATTAAAAGAAACAGAGTTTAAAGAACTTTATGCCGAAGAGCAGGAAAAGAAAGACTTTGTACAGGAAACCATTTTGGATACCGACCTAGAAATTCTTATTCCTGATACTTATGTGAACAAAGTGGAAGAACGATTGCGCTTGTATCAAACATTAGATTCTTTAGATAACCCAAATCAGTTAATGAATTTTGAACAATCGTTGATTGACCGCTTTGGCACAGCCCCTAAGGAAGTGTACGAATTGTTAAACTCTATGCGCCTACGCTGGCTTGGCAAGGATATTGGCTTTGAAAAAATCGTTTTGAAACAAGAGCGATTAATCGGTTATTTCGTTTCAGATCAAAACTCTCCTTTTTACCAAAGCCCAAAATTTCAGCGTGTTTTACACTTTTTGAAAGATCAGCCTAAAGCGCAAATGAAAGAGCGGAACAACAAACTTTACTTGAGTTTTAGTAATGTAAAAACCGTAGACGAGGCTTTAAAATTACTACAACCGGTTGTGCAAGTTGAGAATGTAAAAACTGAATAATGAAGTAATAAAAGTGCTTGGGCGCCTTAAGTGCTGTATTACCCCATGAATTTATTTCGAATTAGCAGCCTACAGCATGCGTATGACCTTGGTGGAACTGGAGCAAAATTATACAGTGGCAGATGGAATCGTTCGGGAAATGCGGTGATTTATTTGGCTGAAACTATTTCTCTCGCAATGCTAGAAAAAATGGCAAATAGCGAACCTGAATTTCTCACAAAACCTTTTTCTTTAATCACCCTACACGTCCCAAACCATCTAAACATAGAAAAACTACATGTGAAAGACATAGAGCAAGATTGGAAAAACTATCCCTTTGCTCCTTTTAATATTGCTAAGGGCGATAGATGGCTACAAAATTATCTAACACCTATTTTGCACGTTCCTGGTGCTGTCAATCTTTTTGAAAATAGTTATCTCATAAACTCAAATCACATTGATTTTACTGGCATAAGTGTAGCGGAAGTGAAAGAATTAAATTTTGACCTGAGGCTGGTACATTAAGCCGCAAGGATTTAACCCGGTAACCTTACCAATAGTCAATTGAAATTTGTACTATTTTGTGGCAATGCTTAAAAGTTGTGATGCTAAAATAAAGGTACTGCTGACCGGGTTAGTTCTGCTTGGCAATTTTATTTGCCATGCCCAAACCCCAAACAACGCCAGGTTTTTTACAGTGGCCGATGGACTGTCCAGCAATAATATCAACTGCGTTTTAGAAGATTACCAGGGCTTTTTATGGGCGGGCACCGATTATGGCCTATGCCGTTTTGATGGAAACGAATTTCGCGTACTCCAGAATGTAGGTGACGATTCTCTAAACCTAATAGGCCAAAAGATTATTTCGCTGGAAGAAACTGAAGACGGCCGAATACTAATAGGCACTCCCGTAGGGATTAGTGTTTTATCCGCTAATCGGGATTCTCTTGAACAAATTAGAGAAACACTGCTAAGTGATGAGCAAAGAATTGCTGAAACTACTATTGCCATAAAGAGAAATATCATTGTATGGGCCAACCGAAAGGGAATCTTTATTCATAAAAACGATACTACCATATCTATTGAAATCCTCAGTACCGACAGTACCGAGTTAAATCAAATTGCGGATATCAAACTTTTTAATTTAAACGACAATCGTTTTGTACTTACGGCAGGAAAAAAATATGTGTACATAGTAAACACAAAGGGTGAACTCTTAAACAATTTTAAAACAAAGAACATATTTGACATTTCTGGTTTCAACCCACAAAATGGATTGATTTACACGCTGAGCCCACTTCGAAGCGATACCCTTAATTCGATTTTTTTTGAAACCTATAACTTACAGGGAGAACTCATATACGAACAAATAATCAGTAGCCATATACCTGAAGGCCAGCAAAAGTGGCTAACCTTAATGGCTGCAGATAGCAAAGGCCACTATTGGCTGGAAACAAATCAAGGTTCACATTTTATAACTACTCAACAAAACGAACCTGAGGCAACAATTGATAACTATAACCTTAGCCCCAAAGGAGCACCAAACCTTATGCAGAGCGATGATATGGAGTATGACCGACACCATAACTGCTGGATAGCTACAAGTACGGGGCTCCTCTGTATCCCCATGCAGAAAAAGAAGATTCACACCATTCGCCCTGCTGATTTCTCTGCTAATCAAATCTTCAGCACCAGATTAATTTACCCTTTGAATGATACTCAATTGCTCGTATCCAGTTACAGCAACTTTTACATCTACAATAAAAAGGAGCGAAAACTTGAAAAAACCGAGCCCCGTAACAACCGTTTGATTAATGGAGATAATTTTACCCTCCAATCATCTTTAAAGCTCGATACCAATCACATTTTAACCGGGTCTGATGGTCACGGGCTTCTCCTACTTAACACGCACACCCTAAAGCTTACCTGCGCACAAAATGACTCACTAGTCCCTTTTTATGTTACCAGCATTGAGCCCGGGCTGAACAATAACATTTGGGTTTCCAGCTACCATGGCCTTTTCCTGTTTGACCTTGAATCGAAACAACCTCGGGTCCCCCCCGGCCTCGACTCCCTTACCAACCAACGACTAAAAAAAGTATATGACCTGCACTTTGACAAAACCAGCAAAACCCTATGGGCGGCCTGTGAAGAAGGATTATTTAGTTACTCCACCAGTTCACACAATTATACTTTTTACGATATTTCTATTCCTAACAACCCACTTAGTGTAAACAAGGCCAACTGCATTTATGCTGATGACGAAACCCTTTGGGTAGGTACGCGTGGTGATGGCCTCGTACGATTTAATACTCAAACCCAAAAAATCATCCATTTTAGTACCAACCAAGGTTTGTCCAATAATACGGTCTTTAGTATTTTACCCGGGCCCGACAGCACTGTTTGGTTAGGTACCGCCAACGGCCTATCAGTTTTTTCAAGAATTACCGAGCAATTCAAGAATTTTTATAAGCATGATGGTATAGCTGACAATGAGTTTAACATGCTATCACAATACATTGACAAAGATGGTACCTTTTATATGGGCGGTATAAATGGAATTACAGCATTCCACCCATCTGATGTACTGAAAGATCAGAACCTACACACGGTGAGGCTTTCAAGCATTTCTAAACACAATGGAAAGTTAAAGAGAGATGAGGAAATTATTTTCCAGATAGATCAACTAAACCAAATAGATGTGTACCCCAAGGATCGCTACTTCATCGTGAATTTTACTGAAGACGACCTAATGGAAAAAGACGGCCCATATGAATATCAGTTGCTTGGCCTTAGTGATGAGTGGCAGTACATCGGGAGCCAAAGGGCCATTCGATTTACCGATCTTAAACCCGGGCAATACACTTTACGTGTAAAAAGAGTGGATCAAAAGGCATCAGGTCAAAACTATATTTCCCTCCCTATTACTGTCCATACCCCATGGTATGCCACCTGGCAAGCATACTTGGGCTATGTTATTTTTCTTATTTCAGTAGCTGTACTTTTTGTTCGGTTTAGATTAAGACAGTTAAAAATCAGAAACCAGTTAAAGTACGACCGTATGCAGCTGGAAAAAATTGAAGAGCTTGATCGGGTAAAATCGACCCTGTTTGCCAATATTTCGCACGAGCTACGAACCCCGCTTACCCTTATATTAGGGCCACTGCAAGCTGCCATGGACGGACGCTATTGGAAAAATGAAACACAAATTAAAAAAGTGCTAGAACGAGCACGAAGAAATGGCGAACACTTACTGCGGCTTATTGAGCAAATTTTAGACTTGTCGCGATTGGAATCAGGAAAGGTGATTTTAAACGAGCAGCCTATTCTACTAGAACCTCTGGTAAAAAAGATACATTCAACCTTTGAACCACTTGCCAATACCAAAGGGGTAAAATGGCAAATGGACTACCAGTTGTCCTCATCGCAGATGCTAATGCTTGATGAAGATAAGTTTGAAAAAATAGTTTACAACCTATTGTCAAACGCTTTTAAGTTTAGTCCGCCAGGGGGGCTCGTTACTTTTACAATTCAAAATAGCGGAAACGGAAATATTGCTTTTAAAATAACCGACAACGGAAAAGGCATACCTACTGAAGATTTACCTAAAATATTTGATCGGTTCTTCCAATCCTCCAAAATGGACGAAAACCATACTGGTGGCTCAGGTATTGGGTTGGCTTTTGCCAAAGAACTGGCTCATTTATTAAATGGAGATCTCCATGCAGCAAGTGAATATGGAGAAGGTGCCACCTTCACTTTGATACTCCCAATTCGTGAGGAGCAAGTAGAAACACTAAAGCAAGTGGACCGTGAAATTACGTTCAATGAAAATGAACCATCTAAAGAATCTGAATTTATAAACAAAGCATCAGACGCCCATGTACTTGTTGTAGAAGACAATGCAGATATGCGATCCTTCTTAAAAGAAGAATTGTCTCTCCTGTTTAAAGTGACCACCGCTATAGATGGCCAGGAAGCCCTGGAAATTATTAACTCTAAAGAAGCCGACTTTGAATTGATCCTTTCGGATGTAATGATGCCGAGAATGGATGGCTTTACACTACTTGAAAAGCTAAAAGGAAATGAAGAATGGCAAAAACTACCCGTGATACTACTAACGGCAAAATCTGCTGTGGAACATCGTATAAGAGCTTTGAGAATAGGCGTGGATGACTATATAACTAAACCTTTCTCCACCACCGAACTCAAAGTACGCATCTCTAACTTGGTGCACAACTACCGCCAAAGAAACACACCCGCACCACAGCAAGGTGATAAACCCACTACGAGCAGTTATGACTTACAATGGCTCGAAAAGATAGAATCTATTTGCAATGCCAATGTGGGCAATAACGCTTTTGGGGTGAAAGACATGGCCGATGCAATGGCCCTAAGTGACCGCCAGCTTACCCGAAGACTGAAGGAGCTCACAGGCCTTACTCCTAATAAATACTTCCGAACTATAAAGATGCACCGAGCACGCACTTTGTTCGAATCCGGAAAATATCGCAGTCTTTCAGAAGTGAGTTTTCAAGTTGGATTTGATGATTCCCAGTACTTCTCCAAACTGTATAAATCCACTTTTGGAAAATCCCCCGCTGAGCTGAACTGATGGCCTTCGCTTATTGGCAATAAATTCCACCATCTAGCTTACATTATTCTATTTCAATGAATTAGAAACCTCAGCGTGGTTTCAACATGTCTGTTTTGTCCAATTATATGTCTGAAAAACACTGTTGACAATTAGGAATTTAGACTCCTGATTGAACTAAAAACCACATTGAGATGAAACCAGAAAAAATTTTAATGGCTTTGTTGTGCATCTTTTCATTTTCAGCACTTGGCCAAAACCATAACATAGGAATAGGCACCACGCTCCCCGATTCTTCAGCTGCGCTAGATATCAAATCCAGCTCGCAGGGAATATTAATTCCGCGTATGACCTTACAGAGCCGAAACCTTATTGCGAACCCTGCTACGGGCTTGATGATATTCCAAACCGATTCCACTTCCGGTTTTTACTATTACGATGGCGACCAATGGACACCCGTATCATCTGGTAACTTACAATTGGCCGATAATGATAATGATACCAAAATACAGGTTGAAGAAAGTGCGGACGAAGATATCATCCGTTTTGATATGGGGGGTACCGAGTATTTTAGAATGGAAGAAGGCAGGATAGGCGTAAGCAATACAGGTGGCAGTGTGTATATAGGCGAAGCCTCGGGAGAAAATGATGATTTCTACGATAATGCTAACATTGGTATTGGAGATAGTACATTACATAATACTACAGGAAGAGCCAATATTGCGATAGGGCCATACGCTATGCAAGAAAACACAACTGGTAACCTTAATAATGCCTATGGGTATGGCGCATTGAGAAGTAATACTACTGGTATTAGCAATACTGCTATTGGAGTATATGCTTTAAGAAAAAATACTTCTGGCAGGTGGAATGTTGGAATAGGTGTCAACACCTTAGGCAGAAATACCACAGGCGACTTTAATGTTAGTACAGGGTCTAATTCAATGTTTTATAATACTACAGGTAGTTATAACACGGCCAGCGGATACTATACTCTGCTTAGAAACACAAGTGGAAGTGACAATACTTCTTTTGGTGCCTATTCTTTAAGCCAAAACACTACAGGGCGTATAAACACTGCCAATGGAAAAGGATCAATGGAGCATAACATTAGTGGCAACTATAATGCAGCTTATGGTGCCTGGTCCCTGCGTTTTCATACTTCAGGAAATTTTAATACTGCATTAGGTTATGATGCCTTACATACGGACACTACAGGCACTAACAACACTGCTGTAGGCGCCCGGGCACTTTACGCTCATAAATCGGGTAGCAACAATACTGCACTTGGTTATTATGCTGATGTAACAAATGCAGGATTGACAAATGCCACGGCTATAGGAGCCAATACCAAGGTGAGCCAAAGTAATAGTTTGGTATTAGGAAATAATGCCAATGTCGGAATAGGCACTTCGGCTCCTAACGCAAAGTTATCATTGGGAACCTTCAATTCGGGCAGCTCCGGAGACAGTGTTCAGGTTTTATTATCAGGTGCTCATAACATTGGTGTCAATAATGGCTCGACCAATGGAACTTACAAGTTAAAAATTGAAGGCTACCAGAATGACGGACTACTCGTTTATCCAATTTTCATGGAAGATGAAAACAAATTGGTGGACTTCTATATCAAAAACAGGGCAGCCTACAGTCAAAAGCCAACTATGTTTTTTGCGGGAAATATTGGGGTAGGAACTGAAACGCCTCAAGCCACTCTTGATCTCTTGGGAAATATCAAAATTACAGATGGAACCCAGGGCTATGGCAAAGTGTTACTTTCGGATAGCAATGGGGTAGCAAGCTGGGCCAGCCCTCATGTGCTCAGTAATTCGTTTTGGTCTATGCAGGGTGCTGAATTACATAGTGATACTGTTTCTAAAACTAAATTAAACTCTCAGCTTGTTGTGAATAGCACTAGTGGCATAGGTTTGACAGACCTTATTAGTAGCTCTACCGTAGGTAGCTGGCTTACACTTGAAAACACCAGTACCGGGGGCGGTAAATTCAATTTGATTTCAACGGGCTCTGCCAATGGCGAAGGAGCCGGTAAATTATTGTTTCGCTCTCAATATGCCTGGGATAATGGTT
>JAUICR010000154.1 GCA_030427785.1 Bacteroidia bacterium
GGAGATGTCACCACTTTGCAAAAAGCACAGAGACAACCCGAATCTTACTGAGCGTTTTGAACTAATGGTAAATGGAAAAGAGTTGGCCAATGCCTATTCAGAACTTAATGACCCCATTGACCAGCGCGAGCGTTTTGAGGCACAGCTTAAACTTTCGGAAAAAGGAGATGATGAAGCCATGTTTATTGATCATGACTTTCTGAGAGCTTTAGAATTTGGAATGCCACCTACCAGTGGAATGGGTATTGGTATCGATAGACTTACGATGCTATTAACGGGTAATACCTCTATTCAAGAGGTTTTGTTTTTCCCACAAATGCGCCCTGAGAAAAAAGCTGTGATGCCTAAGAAGGAAGACTTTATAAAAATTGGTGTTCCAGAAAACTGGGCAGAGCATGTGCTTGCAGTATTCGGAACCGTTGATGCCTTCAAGGGAGCTAAGGCTTCACAAGTACACCAGCAAATGAATGGTTACCGCAAGAAAAACAAATTGGATATTGAGGCTTTGCAGTTGAGTGATGTAGAGAGCTGGATTTAGTCTTGTAACCATCTATTATTAAAAAGCCCCTATATCACTAGTGATATAGGGGCTTCGCTTTTAAAAGCGTTTCTTGTTTCTAGTAAATTCTTGATGCATCACGATATCCTGGCATATCAATATACCAGTCAGGGAATGATACTCCATTGCTAGATGCCCAAAGAGCAAACTTGAAATACACCGTGTTGATATCCTTAGATTCTTGAGGATACTCAAAAGACTCTAAAGGTGTGTAAATAGCCCAAGGCTTATTATTAATATCCACATAATTATTTCCAAATGCATTCAGGGCAGAAGCGTCAGATGATGTGTTGAACTTAGTAAGGTCAGCCAAATCAGTTGGGCCTTTCCAAGGTAAGTGGATTTCACTGTCTCTAAGTCCGTTCTTAATTAGGAATGGGTCAAACTCCTCATCAATCGTAAAAGTTTGAGGTGTACTGAATACCACGTTTACCACTACAGTATCTGAGTAGCCTTCGCCACCATTACCATACTTGGTATTAAAGTAAAGACCGTTTTTCGTTCTGGTTACAATATCATTCCAGTCTTCCCATACTATTATTACCGCTTCTGTTTGACCAGCCTCTACGCCATTGCTAGAGATTACAGTATAATTTTCTGGATTAGCAGGAGAAATAGTAACACTAGCTACATCAGAAGGCGCAATGCCATTCAAAGCAAATCCAAATCCATTGTGGAATCCTGCCCCTGCAGCTTTCAATACAAATTTGTATTCTACATCTGTTATTTCATTATTGGCATTTTTACCATACACAGAGTAGCGATCAATTACTTTATCATTAAAGTCATAATCACCGGCACCTGGCCATAAATCTTCATAAGCAACAGTGTTGTAGGTATCTTCACCAGGAATAAACTCGGTGTTACACTTAGTAGGATCATTTGGATAATCATCCTCATCATCACAGCATCCGTCACCATCTGTGTCTACACAAGCTTGAGGAATAATTGGCTTACAACGTTTGCAAGGGTTGGCTGAGTAATCGCCATCTATTACGATGTCATCCATTACGCCACGGCTATCGCCACCGTATCCTAGCCACACCCACTTAATGCGGTACACTCCTGTCCAGGTTACAGGAATTGACTCCGTTTGTACCGTTGTTGGGTTTCCATTTGGGCTGTTGTAGTTGTGGTTATACACATACTCAAATATTTTTGGACCATGATTTCCTTGAGCGTCTATTAAGTATGCCTTTAGTTTATTGTAGCGTCCGCTGTTATCATCAAGCTTATGCTTAAAGGAAACATTTCCTGTACCATTAAAGTTGGTCCAAGGCGAATACAATTTTGCTTTTGAATAATAGGCCTTTCCACACCAGCGGATACCTCTCAGTTTTGAGGTAACAGCAGCAGGTCTCTCACTACCTGTATTGATAGAGTAGCTGCACCAACTTTTTACGTCAACACACCAAAACTTCCAACAGTTAAGGCGAGATATGCACTCGTTTCCGTGATTAAAATTCTCCGTCACGGGATTCACATTCGTGGCCATTACATTTACAGACCCTGCAAGTAGTATGGCGCTAAATAGTATTGTTAATTTTTTCATTTCGCTTAGTTTTTCAGTTTCAATTATTCTTCAATAAATGGCTCAAGTTCTTTTTCATCAAACTGCGGCTCTTCCGAGTCGTTTGTTGTTGCATCTGGCTCGTCCACATAACTGAAAACTCCGTTTCCGTTTGCCACTCTTACTTCTCTAATAATAGAACCGTACTCAACAATTACGGTTTGCATTGACTTGGGTAGGTTAAAAGAAATAGTAGCGTCTTCTGTCATTCTTACTGAATGTGTGCTAAGTAATTTTCCGTCCATTGATTTTACTTTCATCTGACGGATTTCATCTGAATATACTGGTGCAGATGGAACAGTGATGGTAACTGTATGCGTAGTTTTCCAATCAAAGTTTGCCGGAATCTTTACATCATGCATACTAGTTGCTGTGCTTTTTGTAGGGTCAAGACTGTCTGATGACTTGTCTTTGCTACAAGAGCTTAAGCCTATGCCTATCGCAAAGCTTAAATAGATTAGTTTTCTCATTGTATTTGGGGTATTTAGTGATTTTGAGACCCACTAACTATAAACTAACATGCCAGCAGCTTAGTTGCCTGCTTTTGTTTTAGTTACACTATAATATTTTCATCCGATTGGTCTCTTATAGAGAATGCAGTCTCCATTTGGGAGCTGATTCTCAAATATTGAAAAACAATTCCCATAAAGGGTTTACATTGATCTAACCTGAGCCTACAAAGGCTGTTTTCAGTAGTTTATTTAGAAGACAAAAAACCCAAACACAACTTCTTAATTTCCAGCGATTATTTTTGCCTCTTATGATGGAACTCTATCCCAAGAATATTTCTGAGGCCCTAGATTTTGATTTTATCAAAAACAGGGTTAGCCAACTTTGTGGTTCGAAAGCCGCAAAGCAAATGTCGCATAATCTAGTTCCAATTGCCCAAAGGGATTTGCAATTAGAAAAATTGGCTTCGGTCAACGAGATTCTAGGGTTCTTGCAGGCGCAAGAAAATTTCCCGCAAATTCAATTTGTAGAAATCATGGCTTGGGCCAAAATGCTTCAAACACGCGGTATAGTGTTAGAAGAAAAGGGCTTTGATGAAATTCGCTCTTGCCTTAGCTCTTACGAGCACTTGTTTCAGTTTATCAAAAAAAATAAGCAGCGCTTAGCTACCCTCTATTTGCAAATGGAGCACCTCGAACCACAAACATGGATTGTAGATGCCATCAATCAAATAATAGATGAGCGGGTAGAAGTAAAGTCAAACGCGTCCAAAGAGCTGGCGTCTATCAGAGCGCAGCTCCATAAAAGTAAAATGGCGGCTAATAGGATTTTTAGTCGAGCCTTAAAAAAATATCGCGATCGTGGGGTGCTTGCTGATTTTGACGAGTCTATTTCAGAAGATCGAAGGGTGCTGGCCATTCAATCTGCATACAAAGGGCAGGTAAACGGAATTTTGCACGGCAGTAGCAGCAAGAATTCCATCGTGTTTATTGAGCCTAGCGAAACGGTAGAAATAAACAATGACATTGCCAACCTAAGGGATGACGAGCGGCAGGAAATCAGAAGGATTTTAAAAGAGCTGAGTGCAAAATTGCACCCTCAGGCAGGGCATCTTTCTAGTGTAGAGCATAAGCTAAGCCAACTCGATTTTATCAGAGCTAAAGCCCAGTTTTCGTTTTATGAAGATTGTTGTGTACCAAATATCAGCCGTAAGCAAGAGCTCAATCTCATAGAGGCCTACAATCCCGTATTGAAAATTTTGAACCGAGACAAGGGAAAAGAAACACTGCCTTTAGACTTAAGTCTTAATGAGCAAAATAGGCTACTCGTAATAAGCGGCCCCAATGCTGGCGGAAAGTCTATAGCGCTCAAAACCCTTGGCATATTAAATATGATGTTGCAATGCGCTATTCCCATACCGGTAGACCCTAGGAGCAGCATGTGCTTTTTTGATAAACTCTTTGTAGATATTGGCGATAGTCAATCTATCGAAAACGAACTTTCTACCTATAGCAGTAAGCTTCAAAAAATGAAGCACTTTTTGGAATTTGCCGATGACAAAACCTTGCTTTTGATTGACGAGTTTGGTTCGGGCTCAGATCCAGAACTAGGTAGTGCACTTGCTCAAGTTTTTCTGGAGAAGCTGAATACTTTTAAGGTATACGGAATCTTTACTACCCACTATAATTCTATCAAAGCTATGGCGGCACAACTGGAGGGTGTACAAAATGGCGCCATGCTTTTTGACAAAACCACCCTTACGCCAGAATATAGATTGGAAGTAGGAAACCCTGGTAGCTCCTATACTTTTGAAGTAGCCAGCAAAAGTGGGATCTCTGCACATATAATAAAGGAAGCCCGAGGCCGAACCTCCAAAAACACTTTAAAGGTAGACCACCTTTTGGTGCAACTGCAGGATGATAAACTGCAAATGGAGAAAATGCGGAATAACCTGCAAGCAGAGCTAAACAAGCTTAGAAAACTAGAACAAGAAGGGATAAATACTATTGCTAAGCTGGAAGATAAATTAGCAAAGCAATCTAAAGTAAACGAGGAAAACGACCGACAACTGTATTGGGGTCAGCGTTTTGAAAAGCTGGTAACTAGTTGGGAAAACCAAAGTGGTAAAAAAGACAAAAAGGAAGTTGTATCTAGATTTATAGGCATCCTAAACCAGCGTAGCACAGAGCTAGAGAAGGAAGAAACCAAAACTATAAGCAAGGCGCAAAGCAAAAGGGATAAGCAAATAAATGAACTCAAACAGCTGGATGTAGCCATAGGGGATGCCGTAAAAATATTAGATACAGGCATGACCGGAATTATTAGCGAAATAAAAAAAGGGCGATACGTGATTGCGCTTGGGCCTAATATCTCAAGTACCGTAGATCGTGAAAAATTTATTCCTGCCAAAAGCAAGATAGAAAGCGTGCCCAAGAAAAAGGCCAGAAGGAAGTCCAAGACAAAAAAGGACGAAACCAAAAATCAAAGCCCCAAGCCCAATACTAAGAAAAGTTAAAAAGCTATTTTTGGCGCTAATCAGCTAAAAATAACATGGAAGAAGTAGTATCAGACATCCCTCTAATCACCAATGATGCCGTAGTATTTGGTATTTTAATTGCTTTATTGTTGCTTATTTTTAAAACCACAGAACTCCCAGGTTTTCAAAAATTCTATAAAGTTATACCCGCCTTACTGCTATGCTACTTTTTACCTTCACTATTTAGCACCTTTGGTATTATATCTCCTAAATGGGTAGATATGAACGCAGCTATGGCTGCTCTTACCGAAAATGGTTTTGACCTTACCGGAATTACAAAATTTAAGGATTTTAAAAATTTTGTGCTCAACAATGAGGTAGATCCAAATCTTATTAATCCATTTATCGGGAAGTCTCACCTATACTTTGTGGCAAGTCGGTATTTACTCCCCGCCAGCTTAATATTGCTTACCCTGAGTATCAATTTAAGAGAGGTTTTTAAACTAGGGCCAAAAGCCCTCATTATGTTTGTAACGGGTACCGTTGGGGTAGTTATTGGCGGGCCACTCGCTATTATGCTTTTTGCAGGAATAGCACCGGATATTGTAGGAGGCGTATCGCCCAATGAAGTGTGGAGAGGTATGACCACCATTGCTGGTAGCTGGATTGGCGGTGGAGCCAATCAATTAGCCATGTACGAGATTTTTAAAGAGGGCGATGCCAATTTAATTTCTGGTGGAATGTTCAGCATGATGATTACGGTGGATATTATTGTTGCCGAAGTTTGGATGTTCTTCTTACTACTTGGTGTGGGCAAGGCTGCGCGCATTGACAAGTTCTTTAAAGCCGATGCTTCTGCCGTAGAAACTTTAAAAAATCACATGCAGGAATTTAGTGAGCGCACCGCCCGTATACCAAGCTTTACAGACCTTATGGTTATTGTTGGTATCGGTTTAGGTTTTACTGGCCTAGCTCATTTTGGTGCCGATCTTATTGCACCCTGGATTAAAGAAAATGCACCATACCTAGCTACTACTTTTAGTTTGGGTTCAGGCTTTTTCTGGCTTATAGTATTGGCCACCACATTTGGTATTATCATGAGTTTTACCAAAGTGAGAAACTATGAAGGCGCTGGAGCCAGTAAATTAGGTAGTGTTTTTATTTACATTTTGGTGGCAACCATTGGAATGAAAATGAACGTACTTGCCATATTTGATAACCCGGGCATTTTCTTAGTAGGCTTGGCGTGGATGATCGTTCATGTACTCTTATTAGTAATAGTTGCCAAACTTATCAGGGCTCCGTTCTTCTTCCTGGCGGTAGGAAGTAAAGCCAATATTGGAGGGGCCGCTTCTGCACCCGTAGTTGCAGCAGCATTTCACCCTTCCTTAGCACCAGTAGGTGTATTGCTGGCGGTATTGGGTTATGCGCTTGGTACCTATGGTGCCCTTATTTGTGGGTACTTAATGCAAGGCGTTGCGCCTTAAAACTATGAGGTATTTAGTAAGTGTAGCACTCACTCTATTTGGCTTCATATTGCACGGGCAAATAGAGAATGAAGCACCCGTTATCAAACAAATTTACACAACCGCTCTAGTAGAAAACCAAGGTTATGAATGGCTTGAAAAACTCTGCTCAAAAGGCTCGCGATTAGCAGGGTCTAAACAAGCAACCCAAGCCGTTTTAGATTTTCAAAAAATTGCCGATTCTTTAGGTTTTCAAACCCAGCTGCAAGCCGTAACAGTTCCGCATTGGGTGCGTGGCCCCAAAGAAATTGCCCATTATGAATTTGGTAATAAGAAATACTATATGCGCTGTACGGCCTTGGGCGGCTCTGTAGCTACACCAAGTGAGGGACTAAAGGCTGAGCTTATCGAAATAAAATCATTTGCTCAACTTGATAGTATAAAGGATGAACTAAAAGGGAAAATTGCTTTCTACAATATTCCAATGGATCCAGCTTTTATCAATACTTTTTTTGCGTATTCTAATGCTGTAAAGCAGCGGTACGCAGGAGCCCTAGAGGCTTCTAAAAAAGGAGCCATTGCCGTTATTATCCGATCATTAAGTGCCACCGAAAATATTTATCCTCACACTGGCAGTATGACTTACGTTGGGGCCAAAAAGAAGATTCCGGCTATGGCCATAAGTACGGCTGACGCTACTTTGCTGAGCCAACACTTAAAAGAAGATCCCCAATTGCTATTTGAGATGCGCATGGCTTGTGAATGGAAGGACAGTGTACAATCTTTTAACCTTATTGCAGACTTACCCGGTAAGGAAATACCAGATGAAATCATATTGATTGGCGGACATATTGATTCGTGGGATCTAGGTACCGGAGCTCATGATGACGGTGCTGGAAGTATCCACTCTTTAGAGGCCGCTTGGCTTTTGCAAAAGCTTGACCTGCTGCCGTCTCGCACACTGCGGGTTGTTTTCTTTATGAATGAGGAATTTGGATTAACAGGTGCTAAGGAGTACGCCAAGCAAACCCAAATTAAGCAATGGAATCATGTAATAGCTATGGAGTCGGATGCGGGTGGGTTTAGCCCTAGAGGCATAAGCATAGTAGCGCCTGATAGTATTATTGATAAAATAAAAATGCTGCGTCCACTACTTGAGCCCTACGGCATTCATCAGTTCAGCCAAACAGGTTCGGGAGCTGATATCTCAAAAATAAAATCTGACGACCTTGTAATGGTAGGGTTTAGACCAGATAATCATAGGTATTTTGAAATTCACCACTCAGCACTTGACAATATTTCTGCTGTAAATCCGCGTGAGCTAGAGCTTGGAAGCGCAACACTAGCTAGCCTTATTTATTTGCTAGACAAGTATAATATCATCGCCAAATAAAATTTTGCATTTTTTATTATGCGTGCACAACAAAAACAATATACCCTGCGTTAATCATTCAGGTTAAGGTTTGGTTAATTGTTTTAATTTTAAATTGAAACATCAAGGGAGGCTTCGGCCTCCCTTTCTTTTTCTCTTCCAATTCATTTTCAGCTCAACAATCTTCAAAAAATTCTTTCATTTTTTAGCTGCTTCAAATCGATGCACATGCGTGCTACCTTATGATTCTCACTCACATTGTCAATAACTTTTTCTACATCATGAGCTGAAAAACAAGTTTCGAAGTCAAAACAACCAGTTGATTTTTAATCATTTGCGCTTGTTTATTGAAAAAGTTTTTTTAGATTCGTGAGCCCAGCCAGAAAACTTATTAACGAACAACATGAACATATTTACGCACTTACTGGAGCAGCTTCATGGTGAAACGGTTTATGGTGGAGGTAGCCCAACTTTAGAAAGAATTAACAGCCCCAAAAAGCCTTCTAAGGAAATCACCCCAAATAGAAGAATCTACTTCAAGAACTTCAATTACCGTTTTAAGAATTAAGAAGCTTTTTTACCCGCTCACTTACCTTGCTACCATTAGGAATCATTGTGGTTTCTAGTGTACTATTTAATGGAATTGCAGGCAGGTTTTCCGAACCTATTACATCTACAGCTGCATCCAAGTATTCAAAACACTCCTTTTGAATAAACCCTGCCAAACCTTGAGCAAATGAATTTCGAACTGGCTCTTCTGTTACTATCAAACATTTTCCGTGCTTTTTTACACGTTCCAAAATAAGCTCTTCGTCAAGTGGATATAAAGTTCGTAAATCAATAACCTCAACCTGGCCCTTATATTCACTCCAAGCTTCCTTGGCCCAATACACGCCCATTCCGTAGGTAATTATACAGCAAGATTCTCCTTTATCCATTTTAGCACTATCGGCTTGGTAAGCAATTCTGCCTTTCCCAAAGGGAATTACA
>JAUICR010000155.1 GCA_030427785.1 Bacteroidia bacterium
GCCGAAGCAGAAGCTCTGCATATTATTGCACAAAAATCTGACGGGGCCTTGCGCGATGCACTTTCTATTTTTGATAGAATTGTGTCCTTTTCGGGGAAGAATGTAACGTATCAGGATGTAATCGAAAACCTTCGAATACTTGACTACGACTACTATTTCCGCACCACCGATATGATAATGAAAGGAGATAACGCTGGTTTGCTCCTAATTTTCAATGAAATCTTAGACAATGGTTTTGACGGCCATCTCTTTGTAAATGGTTTAGCTTCTCATTTCAGAGATTTATTGGTTTGCCAAAATCCAAAAACTTTATCTCTACTTGAAGTAGGCGAAAAAACCCGTCAACGATATCATCAGCAAGCGCAGGAAATAGACGCAGGGTTTGTAATGCGTGGTCTTAAAATGCTTAGCGAAGTTGACTATCGCTACAAGGGCAGCAATAATGAAAGGCTCCTGGTAGAGTTATGTTTGATGCAACTTTCGCAACTGGCCCAAGGAGAGCCAGAAAAAAAAAAGTTGAGCCTCAGCCAGTAAAAAATCCTGCTCCAGCTCATACCGCTCATGTAAAAGTAGAGGCTGTAGCCGAAAAAAAAGCCACCTATCAGGCCCCAAAAAAAGAACCGCCTACTCCTAAGCCTGAAGTTTCGAAGCCCATTGAAGCAAGGCCAAAGGAAGCTCCAGCAGCCGAAGCCCAACCTAAAAAGGCTGACAGCAATTCGCCTAAAAAAGTAAATCGATTGCAGCGGGTAAGTTCGGGCCGGCACTCTATCACAGATACTTTAAGCTCTACCAAGGTAGAAGAAGTAGAAAAAGAAGTAGATGATACGGCTCCTGACCCAGGATTGCCAAAAGAGGAATTTGACCTTAACACGCTGCTTAATCAATGGAACGATTATTTAGAAACCGCAAAAAAAGGAGGCAGACAAAAAGTATATGCCACCTTGGCTAATAAAACCCTGAAACTAAGAGAAAACTTTATAGTAGGCTTAGAACTGGAAAACGATATTCAGGTTTCCTATTTTAATGAAGAAAAATCAGATCTCTTAAGATTCATCCGCGAAAAGCTCAATAATTTCTCTATCCAGTTTGATGTAACGGTTACAAAGAATAGTGCTACCCGTGAGCCCTACAGCGCTAAAGAGAAATACGAGTACATGCTTGCCAAGAATCCTAACCTTGCCATCCTAAAGAAAAAGTTAGGCTTGGATATAGAGTAGCCTTGTAGATATTTACCTCAGCCAGAAAGGCAAATGCCTTCGTCATTTCTCATTCAGTTTCTTACTTTTGCCAGGCCTAATTTCAAGCCTTTTCAGAGTACTCCTACTCTGGTTTTATAGGCTTGTTTTAGCAACAAACATTTTACTATTTCGGCTAATAAATACTATCGAAGATGAGTACAACTCCCAAAATTCTTTATACCCTTACTGATGAAGCACCAGCACTAGCTACGCGTTCATTTCTTCCCATTGTTAAAGCATTTACAAGCTCTGCAGGTGTAGAGGTAGAAACAAGAGACATCTCTCTTGCCGCTAGAATTTTGGCTCAATTTCCCGAAAGATTAACCGAAGCACAACGCCAATCAGATGATTTAGCAGAACTAGGAGAGTTAGCAAAAACTCCTGAAGCCAATATTATTAAGCTTCCAAACATTTCGGCCTCAGTACCTCAGCTTGAAGACGCCATAGCCGAACTACAAAGCAAAGGCTATAATTTACCTGATTACCCCGCTATTGCCTCTAATGATGAGGAGAAAGAAATAAAGGAAAAATACGATCGTGTAAAAGGTAGTGCTGTAAACCCCGTGCTACGCGAGGGAAACTCTGACCGTAGAGCACCTCGTGCTGTTAAAGAATTTGCTAAAAAACACCCGCACTCTATGGGTGCCTGGAGTGCCGATTCAAAATCGCATGTGGCCAGCATGAGCCATGGTGATTTTTACGATACCGAAAAATCATTGACCCTAAGCAAGCCTACTTCTGTAAAAATTGAATTTACCGGTACAGATGGGCAAACAAAGATTTTGAAAGATAATCTGAGCCTACTACAAGGTGAGGTGATAGATGCAGCCGTATTGAGCGCCAAAGCTCTAAAAGCCATGCTTGCCGAAGAAAAGCAAAAAGCAAAAGCTGAAGGCGTACTTTTTTCGGTACACCTTAAGGCTACCATGATGAAGGTTTCTGACCCTATCCTTTTCGGGCATGCTGTAAAAGCCTACTATAGTGATGTATTTGCTAAGCACGATGCCGCACTAGCCAGTGCTGGCGCCAATGCCAATTTGGGTATGGGTGATATCCTTTCTAAATTGGAAAATCTACCACTAGAAACCAGATCTGAAATAGAGCGTGACATAGCCCAAGCTTATATAGACGGCCCGGATGTAGCCATGGTAAATTCAGATAAAGGAATTACTAACCTACATGTACCTAGTGATGTGATTATAGATGCTTCTATGCCTGCTATGATTCGTAACTCAGGCCAAATGTGGGATAAAGACGGAAAATCAAGAGACACCAAGGCTATTATTCCAGATCGTAGTTATGCGGGTGTATACCAAACTACTATTGACTTCTGTAAAGAAAATGGCGCCTTTGACCCTCGCACCATGGGAAGCGTAAGTAACGTGGGCCTTATGGCACAAAAAGCTGAAGAATACGGCTCGCATGATAAAACATTTGAAATGACAGCCGCTGGTACCGTAAAGGTGATAGACGCAGATGGTAACACCTTGCTAGAACACAGTGTGGATAAGGGTGATATCTGGAGAATGTGCCAGGTAAAAGATGCCCCTATTCAAGACTGGGTGAAGCTTGCCGTAAATAGAGCCCGCGCTACAGGTGTTCCGGCTATCTTTTGGTTGGACTCTGGTAGAGCACATGATTCTGAAATTATTAAAAAAGTAAGCCAGTATCTTCCACAACACGATACTGCCGGTTTGGAGATTCACATTTTATCACCAGAAGCTGCTACGCTATTTTCATTAGAAAGAATGAAAGATGGTAAAGACACCATCTCAGTTTCTGGAAATGTATTGCGCGATTACTTAACCGATCTCTTCCCTATTCTTGAAGTAGGTACTAGCGCTAAGATGCTTTCTATTGTACCACTAATGAATGGCGGTGGATTGTTTGAAACCGGAGCCGGTGGTTCTGCACCTAAGCATGTGCAGCAGTTTGTAGAAGAAGGCCACTTGCGCTGGGATTCTTTAGGAGAATTTTTGGCTTTGGCAGCTTCTCTTGAGCATTTAGGGCAAACCTATAATAACCCACGTGCCTTAGTGCTGGCCGAAGCATTGGATGAAGCTACTGGTAAGTTTTTGGATACGAACAAATCGCCTTCGCGCAAAGTGAATGAGATTGACAACCGTGGAAGTCATTTTTACCTAGCCATGTATTGGGCACAAGCTTTAGCAGCTCAGGATAAAGATGCCGACCTAAAAGCAACCTATACAGAGGTGGCTAAAAAAATGGAAAGTCAAGAAGCTAAAATCAATGAAGAATTACTGGCTGCACAGGGTGCTCCTGTTAACATTGATGGCTATTATATGCCGGTAGAACAATTAGTAGCAGCGGCCATGCGCCCTAGTGCAACGCTTAATGCTATAGTAGGAAATTCGTAGTTTTTGGTAATGGTTATTGGTTATATGTTAATGGTAGTGTTACTATTTACCAATAACATATAGCCTTTTAACGGATAAAATGTGAATAGAAAAGTTTGTAAAAGCTGAGCATAAATTAAAAAACAGAAGCTACTTGAAAAATGTTCTTAAGAATTTTGGGGCAGTCTTAATTACCATTATTATTTCATTTTTCATCTTCATCATGTTTTTGAAAGCAATGGAATACCCTGGAGGTGCAGTTGGAATGATTCCACTTGTACTTTTACGTTCAGCAACTATCTCTCTACTCCCGACCATTGTCATCATACTACTTTTAAGGATAAAAGGAATTGTTACAACCAACAAGACTCTTTTAATATTTCTAATAGCTTACATTTTGATTTCCTATTTCTATCTTGATATTCGACCCTTTGAGAGGGAAAACAGTGAAATGGATAAGAATATTAAATTATGGATATATTTCAGTCAATTTATTTCTTGCGGAGTGATTCTGATGTTTAATAAAATAAGAAAAAGATTGTTCCAAAACACCTAGGTAAACATGCAGGATTACGTTAAGATGAAGGTATACTGGCATAAACGTGATCCAAATTCCTTAGGTTTAGACGCTTAATGAAATTGCTTTTATTAAATGTAAAATGGTTAGTAGTGTGCATTACAATTAACCATTAACGGATAACAGTAAATAACACTATTACCACTATGAAAATTCCACTCCTAGCCCTCAGCCTCATTCTCATGCCCTTATCGGGAAATGAGGTGACCACCTACACCAAAGCTGAAATACTAGGGGATGTGAATCCTGCGCAACATCGTGGTTTTGATAAACTAAAATCGAAGTACACCACCAAGGCCGATGCGTACTTGCGTGATGAAGTGTACGATGCTTTTAAGAAAATGTGGAAGCACGCACAAAAGGATGGTATTTCGCTCACCATCATTTCGGCAACTCGAAACCGCGAATACCAAAGCGGCATTTGGAACCGCAAGTGGAATAGCTTTGGCGGAAGCGAAGAAGATCGCGCCAACCGAATACTAGAGTACAGTAGCATGCCCGGCACCAGCCGCCACCACTGGGGTACCGACTTTGATATTAATGCCTTGGAGAACGAGTACTTTGAACAAGGCCAAGGCCTAAAAGAGTATGAATGGATGCAAGCGCATGCACATAAGTATGGCTTCTTTCAGCCTTACACCGCTTTCAATAATTATAGAGATGCCGGTTACCATGAAGAAAAATGGCACTGGAGCTACTACCCCACCGCTTCTCGCTTTTTGCGCGCCTACAATCATTTAGTGACCTACGATGATCTGCAAAACTTTACCGGCTGGCAATATGCCGAAAAGCTGGATGTGATCAACAACTACGTAAACGGCATTGAGGTTTCGGAGAAAGTGAAAAACAATTAAGACTTGTTCTTTCTAGTTTATATTTACACGCATAGCCTTACTGCACGAAAGATAGAATACCCAAGGCTATAGATTAAATAACCCATAACAGAAATAAACGCAATTGTGTTTATTTCCTAGTTGTGGGTAATGTGAATGCAAGTGAACTACATCTTTAAAAATAGTAAGGACCTTCAGGCAAAGGATGTTGCATTTCAATTATTAATTGGAATAGCTATTCTACTTTTCGCGTTTATGATTGAACCTTTGAGACAACCATTGGTAAATCAGAACCCTACACTTTCGATAGTCCTAAGTCTCATTTTGGTTTGCCTTTGGACATTTAGGGCTCTCAAAGAAACTACCATCAAAGAAATTAGAATAGACGAAAGTGGAGACCTGCAATTTCAGGTGCAAAAGCGTTTGGGTGGAACTACCTTGAAGGTTTTGAAAAAACAATATTTAATCATAAAGCTTACTTCTAAACCTGATCGTTTTCGTCCCCAAAATAAGATTCTCAAAATTTCAGATCATCAAGACCACATAAAATTAAGCACTAGACAAAAGGGAATAGGAGAAAAGAAGTTAGATGAAATCTATAAGAAATTAAAAAAACACTACCCACAATAACTAAGCATTCGTTTTGCCGATAGGCCAAAAATGAATGCAGTGTTGACGAAGCTCTGCTGACATTCATCGTCAGTATCTGGGGTCTATGGGGAAAACGATTTTCGGAGTGAGTTTTATGAAAGGTAAGTCTTGTATAATTTCTTTTCTTGGCTGATTTTCTGGCTAGGTTTTCTTCAAATTCAATTTTCTGTTTTCTGTACTGCTTGTGTTTTACAGCCTTTTGTTGGTTTAGTCTCATTTTTGGGTATAGCCACCTTTGCAAAAGTCAAAAGCATGTAGATTAGCCTAAGTTTGGTTTTTCTTTATTGTTGGAACAAATTCATGAAAATTAATTTCGCAGGCCATCAATCTCTAAAACCATTTAGCTAAACTTGATAAAGGAATTGTTATGAATCAAAAGCTAGGTAGCAATAAAAAAACCGTGTCGTTAGTATTAGGCAGTGGTGGTGCACGTGGGCTTGCACACATTGGAGTGATACGTTGGCTCGAAGAAAATAATTTTGAAATCAAGTCTATTTCTGGCTGCTCAATAGGTTCGCTTATAGGCGGTGTATATGCCGCGGGTAAGTTGGACCAATTAGAAGAATGGATGGTAGCCTTAACCAAATCAGACATTGTTTCATTACTTGATTTTTCTTGGGATAGCAGTGGAATTTTTAAAGGTGATAAAGTAATTAACACTTTAGTAGGCTTTTTAGAAGATATTAAGATAGAAGACTTACCAATACCCTATACCGCTATGGCGGCAGATATTATTACCGAAAAAGAAGTTTGGATTAATTCAGGCTCTCTATTTGAAGCCATTAGAGCTTCGGTTTCTCTTCCCTTGTTCTTTACACCTATTAAAAAAGGAGAGTCGCTGCTAATAGATGGAGGTGTGTTGAACCCTGTGCCCATTGCCCCCACATTTAAAGACAACACTGACTTAACCATTGCAGTAAATCTTGGTGGGGCCTTGCTAAAGGAGGATGCCGAACCACCATTGAAACCTGATACTAACATAGGTATGAGTAAACTTCAATTTGATATTAAATCCTTTATAGATTCTTTAAACACAAAGCAAAAGACAACTCCTGCCAAAAACTGGAGTATGTATGAGGTGGCAGATAAAGCTTTTGATACTATGCAAAGCACAATAGCCCGACTAAAAATAGCCTCATACCCACCCGATATAGAAATAGAAATAGCCAGAAATGCGTGTGGTACCCTAGAATTTCACAGATCTGCAGAGATGATTAAATTGGGCTACGAAAAAGCCCAACTGGCCTACGATTCCATTCATTGAGTGAATATGGCATTAGCTTATCATAAAATAAAGGACTTTTAGATAGATGTCAATTTTCGGAAAAATCACAAGCCTGTTCTTGGCAGTATTTACTTCCACCCTACTGATGGGTCAAATTGCTAATTCTACACTTTTAAACAAAACTGTTCTTTTTAAAGTCACTTCTCCTAAATCATCCAAAACGTCCTATTTATTTGGGACGCATCACGCCTTTGGAAAATCCTTTTTTGACTCATTAACAGTTGCTAATAATGCTTTAGCAACATGTGATTTATTGATAAAAGAAAACCTCAACATCCCTGGAGAAATGGCTGAGGATATTATAAACAAAAGAACCACCACAACGGATTGGAGTAAATACTTGAACAAGAACGACCTGTCATTCGTTGAAAACTTGTTTGCTACAAGTCCAACGGATTTTCAGAAAATGACCCCTACAGAAATGTATGTTTTTTTAAATCGCTATTTCAAGCAACAGGTGTGTCTACATAAAGCAAGTACAGACTCATCTCTATCATTAGATGACTATATAAGTGCATTAGCCCGCAATCAGAATATTGAATTATTTGGGCTGGAAACTACCGAGGAACAAATAATATTCATCAATAAAGATGTGGAGGGGATGCCTACGAAAATTCATAAAAAGCGGCTGAAAAATATCCTCAATATCATTAGAACCAAGAATACCAACTACTGTGGAGAAACCGATTGGTATGCCCAAATGGACATTGACTATAAGCTGGATGAACCTTGCACAAATGCGCTAATGCTCACCGATAGAAATACTAAATGGATAAAGAGCATTAGCCCAAGGCTTGAATCCAACAATTGTTTTATAGCCGTGGGCTTGAGTCATTTAATGTATGAATGCGGATTGATCAACCAACTACAAGAACTCGGCTATACCGTTACACCCATCTTAATAGATTAAAAATCTAATGAAATTAAGCGACCGAAATTCTTCCAAATAAAGCACTGTAGACAGGTAAATATAGCCTGTACTTTCAAGCTGTATATTTACACGCATAGCCGTACTGCGTGAAAGATAGAATACACGAGGCTATAGATAAAATAACCCATAACGGAAATAAACGCAATTGTGTTTATTTCGTAGTTAGCGATTATTTAAATATGAAACGACTTTGTGTAGTAGCCCTCATGGGGACACTGTTGACTGGCATTTCCCAGCCTGCTGACTCCGTTGTTGTTATTAACGGGAACAGTGCATTTCAATCATTTGAATTAGGATATATCCAAAGTGATAGTTCAGAATTTTACAATATTACCTATAAGAACAAGATCTATTTTGATTCATCCTACGTAACATTTGGGGATAGTAGTTTTATTTTAAGAACTAAATCTAACCGTTTTTCCTACCCCCTTATTAAAGGCGAATATATCAATGGAACGAATTGGTATGAGTATGTTGGATATTTAAAACCATTAAACCTATACATCCTTCATGGCTATACTTACGCCAGCAATTTTATTTTGGGAGAAATATTATTGGTTGATAGCTTAAACGGCACTCATTATGGGATTTGGTCCGCATACGATGCTCCGAACGAGTTACCCTTAATTTCTCCTAATGAAGAGCTGATGATCACGTATGGCAATGCTCCTTATGACGTTGACGGAGAACATCGCTTGTGGATAATTAATATCAATGATAAAGGAGAACATCATACTTACAAGTGCAATTATGACTTTTTTGAATCCAGAAAATTTGCAGTGGAACAACTAAAATGGAAAGACAATGATACAATCGTCATAAAGGGATACTCGGAAGTTTTAGTAAACGGGCAATGGACAAAGAGGTATAGCTTTTGGAAAAGTAAGATTCCAGAAGAAATAAAAAACAATCGCTAACAATGGTAGCCGTTGCACAACCCCTCCCAAATCAAAATAATGAATAGAACAGAAGCCCTTAGCGGGCTTTTTGTTTT
>JAUICR010000156.1 GCA_030427785.1 Bacteroidia bacterium
CACGCCATTCTTCAAACCATATTTTGGCGAATAGCCATAATTCCATTGCCACTGGCTGTACTTTTCATCTGCTAGTTTCTGAATTGCCATTTTATCGGCCAAGGTCAATTCATAAGGCACAGCATCTGGGTATAAACTTGTGATATGCTCCATCACCCTTTCGCCAAACTTGGCCACACCTATATCTTCTTTCAGGTGACTGGAAATATTGGTAACCCTACTCCTCACTGACTTACGTGCTTTGCCTTCAAATTTTAAAGGATTCACATTTAAAGCATCCGAAATATCCTGAATTTCGGAAGCATATAATAAAGTGCCATGATGCAGCACTCTTTGCTTTTGATGGTAAATATGCTCGGCATTGCCTGAGAATTTTTGATCGTCAATCAAAATATCATTTCTACCCGAAAATGTAGCGGTTACCCCTAGTTGGGCCAATACATCTATTATTGGCTGATTGTACTTTTTAAAGTCCACTTTGGCCCCCTTTTCACCATAGCCCATAATAAAGGTATAATTGAGGTTACCCAAATCGTGATAAACTGCTCCCCCGCCCGTAAGCCTGCGCACTACACGAATGCCTTTTTCTTTTACATGCTCCACATTTATTTCGGCCAAGGTATTTTGGTGCTTTCCTACTACGATAGTGTAATCGTTTTGCCAAAGCATAAAGACGTTTTCGTCAAAATTCTTGAGGAAATACTCTTCGGAAGCTTGGTTAAAATAAGGATCGAGACTTTTATTGAGAATACAGAGCATAGGGCTAGGGCTATTTTTTTTGAAAGGGCGAAATTAACTATTGCGACAACTATTTCGGCATTTGGTTGTCTGATTAGAATGTTTACTTTCGGCTATTCCCTATTTCCTATTATGAATACTATTTTTTTTAAAACCTCTGGGTTTTTCGCTCTTTTAGTGTTGTTAAGCTCCAACGCTCTTTTTGCACAATCATATGTAAAAAGCGATTTTGTAGAAATCGCACACCTCGAAGGCGAGGGCCACAAAATGTCAAACGATAGGCCCGAAGGAGCCGCCAACACTTATGACTATCAATATGCCCGCTGCCATTGGCAAGTTGATCCAGCCGTTCATTTTATCTCTGGTCATATTGACTGCTTTTTTGCCCCAAGCCAAAGCGGTTTTAGCTCCATGCAATTTGATTTGGATAGCATGATGACCGTAGATTCAATAATGTATCGCGGTTCAGCTATCAATTTTAGCCAGCCATCGCGCTACATTTTAGAAGTTCAATTTCCTTCCTCCTTGCCAAGCAGTAGTACAGATTCTGTTAGCATTTATTACCATGGCGTGCCCGATAGCAGCGGCTTCGGCTCTTTTGCCACCGAGCTGCACAACGGCAATACTCCCATTATGTGGACCCTCTCCGAACCCTATGGGGCACAGGAATGGTGGCCTACCAAACAGGATTTGAACGATAAGATTGATTCGATAGATGTGTATGTTACTTGTCCTGTAGGAAACAAAGTGGCGGGAAATGGAAAACTGATGAGCGAAACCATACAAGGAAATGAATTAGTTACCCATTGGCGAAGCCGTCACCCCATTGCCGCTTACTTGGTAGCCATAGCTATTAGCAATTATAGCAGTTTTACGCATGTAGCTCAACTTAGCAATGGGCCCGTTCCCATTCTCAATTATGTGTACCCGCAAGACAGTGCCACCGCTTATCCCTTAGCAGCAGCCACTGTGCAGATTATGGAGTTTTTTGACAGCCTTACAATTCCCTACCCTTTTGACAATGAAAAGTACGGCCATGCACAGTTTAACTGGGGCGGTGGTATGGAACATCAAACCATGAGTTTTATGAATAATTTCCAATATCCGCTGGTGGCACACGAATTGGCACATCAATGGTTTGGAGATCATGTAACCTGTGGCAGCTGGGAAGACCTGTGGCTCAACGAGAGTTTTGCTACCTACTTCGAAGGGCTCACGGTAGAGCGTTTTCAGTCAAAGGCCTTATGGGATTATTGGAAAGTTTTGAAAACCAACAACATTACCAAGCAGCCGGGAGGTTCAGTATTTGTGACGGACACTAACAATATCGGTCGTTTGTTTAATGGCCGATTGACGTACAACAAAGGCGCCTATGTGCTTAATATGCTACGGTGGCAAGTGGGTGATTCTGCTTTTTTTGCCGCTATCCGTAATTACCTGAGCGACCCCAATCTAGCGGGAGCTTATGCTCGAACCAGCGATTTGCAATGGCACATGGAAGCTAGCTCAGGGCAGAATCTTCAGAATTTTTTTGATATTTGGTTTATCGGAGAAGGCTTCCCTACCTATCAGGTTTCATGGAATCAGCAAATGGACTCTACTCTAAATCTCACCATACATCAAACTACCTCTCACCCATCTGTTCCCTTTTACAAAATGCCTGTACCTATTCGTGTAGAAGGCTGGACACAGGATACCATATTGAGATTGGACCACACTTTTTCAGGAGAGTCTTTTTCGGCAAAAATTCCATTTCAGGTTATCAAAGTGGTATTCAATCATGACCTATGGCTGCTCACTGGCGAAAACCAAGTGATAGGTCTTAGAGAAAATATACTGGACGCTAAAGTGCGTATTTACCCCAACCCTGCACAGGATAATATTTATATTGAAGGATTAGAAAAATCGAATACCGAAATTGAATTTCAACTATTTGACGCTTTCGGGCGTTTAGTTAGTATTCAGGCCATTACGCCCTATACCGATAAGATAGAACTTGATGTTCATTCATTGAAACCAGGATTCTATTTGCTAAAAGCTATGACAGAGGACGGGCCCATAAGCCAAGAGATAATTGTAAACTAAAATCACCCCTATAAAATCAATATTATGAAGTATCTAGTTTCAGCACTTTTCATTCTCACTCTTTTTTCATGTAAAAAGGATACCCAAGATTTTCAAAACGGTATAGTACTCGATTTTGGCGACCCCGCTGTAGATGGCTGCGGATGGTTGGTACAAGTGGGCAATACTATCTACAAGCCTACCAACTTAGCCAATAGCTTTCAGGTAGATAGCCAAACTGTTTTAATAGAATTTAAAAACTTAGGTACAGCCGCTGGTTGCGGTTTTAATCCTAATGCTCACACTGAGATTCAGGTGTTGAATATTAAAAAGCGCTAGGAGTATCAGCCTTCCTACATTTCTGCTATTGTAGATAACTACGCGATACGGTATATAATCAACAACAAGAATATACGCCTACCAAGGCTATGACTTGCTGTTAACCTTCTAAAGTAGTATGTGTATCACAAGTTTTCGGCTATATTGCGGATATAAACAGGTTGGGAAACATAAAGATGTAAATATGAAGTTACCTCTAACAATTACGACCGCTTTTTTAAGTATTCTATCCTTTGGGCAAGAAATTGACTCAACTGTATTCTATTACCAAAACGGGCAAATTCAGTTCAAGTATATGGTAGTAAATGGGAATAAAAACGGCCCGTTTAATGGATACTACGAAAATGGAGAATTGTGGAGTTCTGGAAATTATAAAAAGGGAATACTCGATGGTGAATTCTATACCTTCACCTTGGAAGGAGGAAGTCTGGTCTGCCTACGCCTCAACAATGGAAGGGAAGAGTGTTTTGGTTGAACGAGTTATATATTGGCAGCCTATTCCAAAAAAGAAAGGCGAGTTTCTCCTCGTAAGTAAAAGCGGTTTTAAAACGGTCTCTGATGGAATAGAAACTGAACTAAACACTGCTCCGGATAACATTATTTAAGGGCAATTTGATTTTCAGAAACGTGAATTTGTTTACTGGATATGGAAAAACGATGAAAGACAACCTTTTGAAAACTAAAATTACAACCATATTTTACACTTTCTTTGGTGAATATCAAAGATATGAGTAAACGGCTCTGCCCCTAACTGTGAACGGAGTGCTCCCCCGTCTGAATAAATACATTCTGACAAGGCACCCTCTAGGAATATCTTTAAAAAGAAATTTATATTTACCATTCAAGGCACACACTATACCTAAAAGCAATAGCGTCCTGCGAAATAGCTACCCCACCATACATAGAACATTACCTGCAAGCTAAAAATCAAAGTTCAATTATGGAAGAAATTAAAATAGAAATACTCCCTCCTAAAGTAGATTCTGAGTCTGTCGCAATTTTAAAACAACTCAATAAGGCTTCGCGAGCATTAGGACAACTAAAAGGAGAGGTTTCTAAAATTCCAAATTCTCAAATTTTACTAGATACGCTTACGCTACAGGAAGCAAAAGATAGTAATGAAATTGAAAATATTGTAACCACAGATGACGAAATTTACCAAGCGAGCATTGATGAAACAGTGGCTTCAGTAACCGCAAAAGAAGCACTAAATTATTCTCACGCTATAAAATTAGGTTTAGATATAGTTAGAAATAAAGGACTACTAACAGTCAATGATATAAAACGTATTCAGCAAATAATATCACCAAATCACCCAATTAGAAAAATTCCTGGAACAGTATTAAAAAATCCAAAAACACAAGAAATTGTTTTTACGCCACCGCAGCATTATGATGAAATACAAAGCCTGTTGGATAATTTAGAGCGTTACATCAACGTACCAGAATTTCATGATATTGATGCGTTGATAAAAATGCCTGTCATACACTTTCAATTTGAAAGTATTCATCCTTTTCTAGACGGTAATGGCAGAACAGGTCGATTGTTAAACATTCTATACTTGGTTCAACAAGGTTTGTTGGATATACCTGTTTTGTACCTAAGTAGTTACATCATTAAAAACAAGAGTGATTATTACCGCCTATTGCAAGAGGTTCGTACAAAAGGGAGTTGGGAAGAATGGATTATTTGGATGCTAAAAGGCGTGGAACTTACTGCCAAAGAAACCATTGTGGTAGTAAATAAAATTAAACAGCTAATGGATGATTATAAAAAAGAAATACGAAGCAATTTCAGTTTTTATAGCCACGATTTAATCAACATCCTTTTTAAACATCCCTATACCAAGAACAGTTTTTTAGAGCGTGAATTAAAAATTCATAGAAATACGGCATCTAGTTACTTAAATACTCTTGCAGAAGCACGCTTGCTTACAAAGGTTAAAATTGGCAAATTCAACTATTACATTAATACTGCTTTGCTTCAAATACTTAAAAACAGATGATAGTGAGCAACGTAAATCAAAAAAAACACACGCACAACATTATGCGTTTTCTTGTGCACGTTTCAGCAACATCTACAAATATTGGTAGAATGTTGTGCACGACATAAGCATTTGCTTAAAATTTAACCAAATACTGTGCACGTTATAGTATTAAAGTGAAGGAATTAAAAAGCTATCAGATAAAGGTAATAGAGTAGGCCGCTCTGCCCCTAAATAGGAACGGAGTGCACCCCTGACTGAACGAATTCAATCGGGCAGGTCACCCTCTGGATAATTTCAGAACTTACGTACTTTGCAGCACGTGTTCTGCCCATGCGGGGCACACACAACAAATTAACACAAGTCGGCTTTAATCCCGCTCCGGAAGAGGCTTTTCGGTTAGTTGAGAAACCTTTCGTATTCTTACAACACCATGGACGAAGCCGCCCTGCGTTTATTAAAACCGTTGTGAATAATTAGGTACGATATACAAACATCCTTTACAGAGTTATACAAACATCGTTTACACTTTTTAGCTTGCAATTTGAAACAGATAAATCATTTGAAATATGGATATACTAAAAGCAGCCACCGATTGGGCAAAAGCAGAACTCATTTCCACGCCATTTTTTGTTCTTTTTGGTTTGGCCTTTATTGCGGCCAGTATTGGTATTGGGCAAGTGGGTAAAACCGATTTAGCCAAGGCCTATATCATCCCCACTGCAGTGGCGGGCATTTTATTAGTGGTTATTGGAGCAGGTCTGTTCTTTACCAACAAATCGAGAATCGCACAGTTTGAAAAAGCTTATCAAGAAGATGCCGTGGCATTTGTGGCATCGGAATTAGAACGTGCCGATGCTACTTTAAAAGAATACAAAAACGTAGTGTTTACGGCTATTCCGCTCATTATTGCAGCTTGTGTCGTGGTATTGTTTTTTGTGAATACACCTATTTGGCGGGCAAGTATGATTAGCACCATTGGTATGCTCACAGTAATTTTATTTATTGACGGTTTGGCTCACGCCCGAATTGATGAATACAAGCAACAATTACTGAAGGCCAATCAGGAAATGAAAAAATAAGATGCAACATCTTAATACACTATCAGCGTATCTTGAGTATCCTGAGCTTCCGCCATCTGAGCATCCATAATTAGTGTGTTTAGCGCCATCGATGATGGTTTTTTACCCTGCCTAAAAGATAGCTTACATTACAAGCAATATTTCTGATCACAAAAAATGACGCAATCCGAACTACTAATTTTAAATTTTAAGGAGGTTAGGCGTAAAAGCATAAAACTGTGGAACAGTCTTCCTAAAAGCCACTACAACTGGAAACCTGACGAAAAAGCCATGGCTGCCATAGAAATGATCAGGCATGTGCTAGAAGCCGATTATGGTTGGAATATTATCATTAATAATGGCAGTATGAAAAATTATCAGACGCCCTGGAAAAACCGACCCTTCATTAGCATTACAGAAGAACTGGAATTTGCCGAGCCTTATAGAAATGCATTTCTGGAAAGTGTTGGGAAATTTTCTGATACAGAATTAAACGAAACTGAAATCATCCATCCTGGTAATGGTCACAAGAAACTTCTGGGAAAATATTTATTGCGGATAGCGTATCACGAATCTGTTCATGCAGGACAATTCCTTTCGTATTTAAGAGCTATGAAAATAAGCCGACCCCCAATATGGGACTGAGAATAAATAACACCACCAGCTATTAAGTGTAGTCAATAGTGCACATTGCTGGTAGTCTATCTCTTTCGATTTTTTTTGGCTATTTACCTTTAAGGTGTATCATGTGTGCAATTTTGGTTGTATTATTGGACATAACTAAAACTAATTATCTATGAAAAGATTAAGCGTATTAATGATTATCAGCTTGGTATTTGCCCTTAGTTCTTTTGGGCAAGGTCCGGCCAAAAAAGGAAAGTACACCTTTCTGGAAGGTGAAAGTTCATTAAAAGTTGCCTACGAATACGACAACATGAAAGTTGGAAAGCAACTGGATGAGGAAGAGTATGTAGCTGATAAGGTGGCCGAAGCAAATAAAAAAGAGGCCGGAAAAGGCGATGAATGGAAAAAAGGTTGGTTGGACTCGCGTGAAGCTAGATACCAACCTAAATTTGAGGCCTTAATAAATCAGGAATTAGAAAAAACTAAAATCACTGTATCAGAAAATACGGAAGAGGCCAAGTATCTACTCATTGTAAAAACGGTGTACACTGAACCGGGTTTCCATGTAGGGGTAATGAAAAAAGCAGCTTCTGTAAACTTTGTATTTGTATTTGTAGAAATTGCTACAGGCAAAGAAGTAGCTACCTATACCTTAGATGGGGTTCCAGGATCGCAAGCCATGGGCTATGATTTTGACGTGGGATCTAGAATTGCCGAGTCATATGCCAAAGCTGGTAAAATGTTAGGATCCTACATTGCCAAGTCTTTGAAATAGTAAAAACTATTGTTTTTTTACTAAAAGCCAATTCTGATAGAGTTGGCTTTTTTTTTGGCTTTTATGCTTTATAGGCCTCCTCCTATCACAAACAAAATGCAAGGTAAAAAAGCGCTAATTCGAAAGGCTTGCACATATTTGCAAAGCCAACCAAATTTTAATTTGGCGTATACGAATGAAAATAGTAACCATACAGCGCTTTGGCCCAGCGCAGCTACAAAAGCTCGCCTACCCTATAGGCAAGTGTAGCATTTTCTGCTTCTGCAATTGCCTTGTACATATCACAATACTAGCCTTCATAAAATGAATAATATAGAGATTTTAGCACCCGTTGGTTCTTACGAATCATTAACTGCGGCATTGAAAGCCGGATGTGATTCTGTTTATTTTGGTGTGGAACAGTTGAATATGAGGGCAAGGTCGTCCATCAATTTTACAACAGACGATTTGATAAAAATCAGCGAAATATGTAAAGCGCAGCAGGTGAAGACCTACCTTACCATCAACACGGTACTGTACAGCCATGATATAAGGCTGATGAAAACGATTGTAGATCAGGCAAAGGAGAGCGGCATTTCGGCAATCATAGCATCTGACCATGCCGCCATGTCCTATTGCAAATCTATTGGCATGCCCTTGCATATTTCTACACAAGCCAATATTTCGAATGTGGAAACGGTTGAATTTTTTTCGGCCTTTGCCGATGTAATGGTATTGGCTCGAGAGTTGAGCTTAATGCAGGTGGCAGAAATCTCAAGAGAAATTGAACGCAGGCAAATCAAAGGCCCCTCTGGAGAATTAGTAAAATTGGAAATATTTGCCCACGGTGCCTTGTGTATGGCCATTTCTGGCAAATGCTACTTAAGCTTACATTCTGACAATGCCTCGGCTAATCGTGGTGCTTGTATTCAAAACTGTAGAAAGGAATATATCGTAACCAGCAAAGATGATGGCGTTGAGTTAGAAATTGACAACGAATACATCATGAGTGCTAAAGACCTTTGCACCATAGGATTTCTGAATAAAATTGTAGATGCAGGAGTTAGTGTATTAAAAATTGAAGGGCGAGGCCGATCAGCAGATTACGTAGACACTGTGGTGAGATGTTATAAAGAAGCCGTGAATGCGATACAAGACCATACTTATACAGAAGAGAAGATAGAAAACTGGACTAAACAATTGGCTACGGTGTACAATCGTGGTTTTTGGGATGGTTATTACCTTGGGCGTAAAATGGGTGAGTGGAATGACTCTTATGGATCA
>JAUICR010000347.1 GCA_030427785.1 Bacteroidia bacterium
TTAAGTTTAGAAACGATAATTCGGTTGAAAAACAAACAAAAGTTAAGTTTGTTGGTGTTTGGGACACCGTTGGTTCTATGGGCTTGCCGACAAGTATTTTTGGGTTTATAAAATCTAAAAATTTATTTTACGATAATAAGATTGGGAGTAGTATAGAAGTGGCACGACACGCTTTGTCTATTGATGAATTAAGAAAAGATTTTGAACCTACCATTTGGAAGCCTCGTAAAGATGTTGATCTCAAGCAAGTATGGTTTGCAGGCGTACACTCTGATATAGGAGGAGGTTATTCGCCCGATAGAAACAAAACTGTACTTTCTGATATCCCCATGCTTTGGATGATAAAAGAAGCCGAAGCTACCGGGTTAGAATTTGAGAAGTACATAAAAAATGTAACGCCAAATCATTCTGCCACTATGCATAATGAATACAAGGGTTTAATGCGCTTTTTGGGCAAATACAAGCGAGAAATCCCGAAAGACATTCCTACCTTGGTGCATCAAAGTGTGCTTGATCGCTACGCCAGTGGTGACTATAAATGTGAAGCATTAGAAAATCACAAAAAAAGGAATAAGAACAAACTACCAGATATAGAAGCTTGGTAGAAAAATGGCTTACTCTACCAGCATCAACCTGTGATTAAGATTAGAAGCAGGGCCTGCGCTTTTTATAAAACTTGAAAAGTCCTAAACTCTTCACCTACGTTTCCGCTTTCATCTCTGGCCTTAACTAGCAATTTGTACCAGCCAGGGCTCCAGTTGTGACTAATACTGGTACCACCTTGCCCACTAGTCTGAGAAGGAATATAGTTCTGCTTGTAGTTGTCATTTACTAATTGAGTACTATTTCCTGAGGCATCAGATGTCCAAAGCTCCACCCCAGAAAACTCCACACCACCTTCATCTTGAAAGGAATAATACACATGTACTTGTCCACCGTTTTGAACTGAATTATCATCAAAGTTCACAATAGTAACAGTAGGAGGGGTTTGGTCTTCAATTTCAAAATCCTCATCCTTTACCGTTTCATTTCCATCCACATCGATGCACTTTACATAGATATAATTAGTACCTACCACGTTTACACCTTGAGGTATAGTGGCGGTGTATTTCAAATTATCAGAAGTACCATTCAAACCTTTTTGAAGGGTATGATATACATCTCCGGGAGTAGATAAGTTGCCCAATCTAACTTCCGCTTCCTGTAATCCATTATCATCACTAAAGCTTATTTCTATAGCCACCGTTCCATCAGCACTTACAGCACCTTTAGGGCTCACAATAGTAACTTGAGGCTTAGTTACGGATTCCTGTTTTTTATCACAAGAGCTTAGAACTACAAAAAGAGCAAAAAGACTTAGTACTGATTGAATGGAAAAAAACTTCATACGGGGTTATTTTTTTTATGTTGGCCTAAATGTAAAGAAGATGAAAGGAATCCATGAAGTTTTTCTTTGAATCGCTAAAACTTATGAAAAACATCTTATTTGTTTGTTCAGCCAATAAAGACCGCTCTAAAACGGCCGAGGATTATTTCAGTGAGAAATACTATAATTTCAACTTTGATTCAGCCGGTACAAATAAAAAAGTCTGTAATCAATTAGGAACCAACTACCTGGATAAAAATAAGCTAGATTGGGCCGATAAAATTTATTTGATGGAGAACAAACATCTAAAAGCGATTAAAGAAGTATTTGGTAATACGCACTCTAAGAAAATTTCGGTACTAAACATAAGAGACGTTTACAGCTATGGCTCAAAGGAATTGATTGAGATACTAAAGAATAAGGTTTCTATTTGAAATTGTCTCCGTTCTA
>JAUICR010000157.1 GCA_030427785.1 Bacteroidia bacterium
TAATCGCGTAAGTGGTCCAAAAACTTTTACTTTGGCGGCCTCGCGTATATCCAAGCCATCAGCGGCCTCGTAGCGATGACGGCCAAACCAGAAGATAAACAGGGCAGCAAGCATACCTACACCAGCCATGGCAAATCCATATTCAAAACCATAGGTCTCACCGATGTAAGCTACGATGGTGGTAGCACCTAAAGACCCCACATTAATCCCGATATAAAATATCGTAAACCCAGAATCTCTTCTTGGGTCGTTCTCTTCATACAGCTTTCCTACGATGGTGGAAATATTTGCCTTGAAATAACCATTACCCACAATGATAGCTCCCATACCTGCATACATCCAGGTTTCGGTACCTCCCAGTAGCAGAAATTCCCCTATTGCCATAAGTAATGCTCCCATTAAAATCGCGAATCGATAGCCTGTGTATTTATCAGCAAGTTTTCCGCCCAATACTGCGGCTGCGTATACCAATCCCGTGTATGCCCCATATATTAAGCTAGCCTCAGCGTCACCCTTCATCAATGATTTTACAAGGAATAGGGTAAGGAGAACGCGCATTCCGTAATAGCAAAATCGTTCCCACATTTCGGAAAAAAACAGCACGTAAAGCCCATTGGGGTGGCCTTGCTTTGCAACGCTAGAATCGGTCATTGTAGATTGTGTTAGTGTTAATATTTAAAGTGGTGCCAAAATATAAAATTCCAGAACTATATGAATTTTTTGGGAGCATTCTTCCTTGTTTGGTTAAAGTGGGATTGGTAATGTTTTGTGGACTAATGCTTTAAGTATAAGTTCCCATGTAAATTGGAGTGAAGACCCTCAAAGTTAACATCAGGCAAAAAAAAAGCCTCTCAATGAAATTCAAAGAGAGGCTTTTAGATTTTAAAAATTTAAAGCTTAGGCATCGTGAACGATTTCAGCTTCTATTTCTGAAACCTCTTCTACATCATCCTCGGTACCATGTGTCATCTTGTTAAGTTTCTTCGAGAAAAGAATCAGTATGGTTCCTAAGCCAACTGTAAATATTACTAATCCCCAAAAAACGGTTTCTTCACCAAGTGATTCGGCCTGACGACCAACCCAAGATGCTAAGAAGTTGGCCAATCCGGTAGCGGCAAAATATACCCCCATCATAGAGGCAACAATTCTCTTTGGTGAAACCTTAGTAATGAAGGAAAGTGCCACGGGTGATAGAGCAAGCTCTCCTAAAGTATGGAACAAATAGGCAAAGAGTAGCCAATGAACACCCGATTTTTTGGTAACGTTTATTGTCTCGCCAATTCTCTCGTATTCAGCTTCAGAGCTAGCAGCTACCATAAATAGATAACCTAATCCCATGATAATAGTACCTATACCCATCTTGGTAATGGCGGATAATTTGATGCCTTTTTTCGAAAGCCAAATCCAAAGAGCTGCTACCACACCACCAAAAATCATGATATAACCTGCATTCAAACTTTGGAATACTGCAGCCGGTATTTCCCAATTGCCTATGGTTCTATCTGTGAGTATATCTGTGTAGATGTTCATCAATCCTCCGGCTTGTTCAAAGGCCATCCAAAAAACAATTACAATAAGGAACGAAATGGATAATACAATAATTCTGTCCCACTCTTGCTTAGTAAAGCTCACCCCATCGGTAGCCGCTTTTCGTGTAGCTTTTTCTTCCTTAGTTTCCATGTTGCCTACATGGGTGAGGTACTTTTGACCCCAAATAAACACGATTTGACCGAGCAACATACCGAAGCCAGCCAACACAAAACCATAGTGCCAGCCATAGGCATTAGCTACTAAGGATACAATGATAGCCGCCAGGAAGGCGCCAATATTGATACCCATATAGAATATGGTAAAGCCCGCATCTCGTCTTCGGTCGCCATCTCGATAGAGGCCACCTACCATGGTAGAAATGTTAGGTTTTAATAACCCTACACCAAGTATAATAATACCTAATCCGCTAAAGAATAATACTTGTGGGTGGAGTGCCAGCATAAACTGACCAATCACCAACAGTCCCCCTCCTATCATTACGGACTTTTTCTGCCCTAATAGCTTATCGGCAATTATACCCCCTGGTATTGACATTAAGTATACAAGCATGGTATACAGTCCATAAACCAAGAGTGAGAAATCTCGTGTCCAATCATAGCCCTGCCAGGGTCCGGCATCTTCAAGTGTGTGCTGGCCTGCAAATTCTTCACCCGATTTTGTGGTGTAATTAATGCCTAAGGCCACATCGCCCATTTCATGCTCCAGGCCTAGTTCTTCTATATTGGCAGATGGAACAAAGTCCCACACACCAGCTGTATCGGCTTTTATGGCCATTGAATTGCCTCCGTACGAAATGGTAATTTCAGAGCTGGCTTGTGCCAACGGAAAGTCAGAGCTTCCTCCTTCTACTGGGGTCTTGTTAGTGATATTAGACCAAACTGACGAAATAAGGAAAAGAACCAAAAGTCCTCGCATTCCATAGTAGCTGAAACGTTCCCACATTTCGGTAAAAAAGAGGATTGCCAAACCTATTGGATGTCCAAAAAAAGTCGGCTCTTTTTTTTCTGACTGTGATGCCATAGATGATTGTGTTTATTATTAATTTTTAGAGAGGCGCCAAAGTATACATTTATAAGACTATAAATTTTCCTTAATGAAATTGTTCATCATAGTATATAAGTGGAAGCGGGTGTTGCCTCCATAAATACCGTGGTTTTTATCGGGATAAATAAATAGGTCAAATTGCTTGTTGGCCTGCACCAAGGCCTCAGTCATGCGGGTAGTGTTTTGCAAATGCACATTGTCATCTGCACTACCGTGTACCAGCAAATATTTTCCTTCCATCTTGGCTACATGGTTTATGGGCGAGTTTTGATCATATCCATCAGGGTTTTCTTGTGGGGTCTGCATATAGCGCTCGGTATAAATGCTATCGTAAAAACGCCAGTTGGTAACGGGTGCTACGGCAATTGCCATTTTGAAAACATCAGCACCTTTAGTCAGGCATAAGCTGCTCATATACCCGCCATAGCTCCATCCCCAAATTCCAATGCGGTCAGCATCTACATAGTTTTGGCTACCCAAATATTTAGCTGCCGAAATTTGATCTTCCACTTCGTATTTTCCAAGTTCCTTGTAGGTTACGGTTCTAAAGTCGCGACCTCGGGCTCCTGTTCCTCTATTATCTACAGAAACAATAATGTAACCTTGATTGGCCAAAGCTTGGTAATAAAAACCATTGTAGCCATCGTATTGGTTTTTCACGGTTTGCGACCCCGGCCCACCGTACACAAACATTAAAACAGGGTACTGCTTGCTAGCGTCAAAATCAGCGGGCTTCACCATCCAACCATTTAATTCTACGCCTTCTTCGGTTTTGAAGTTGAAGAATTCTTTTTCGGCCAATTGATAGGTAGAGAGCTTCTCTTTTAGCGAAGCATTATCCATTACTACTCTAATTTCTTTTCCAGAACTGTTGTACAATGTTTGTTCTGTTGGCACATCTTTAGATGAATAGGTGTTGATATAATATTTGAAACCTTCACTAAACTCAGCGCTGTTCCAACCTGTTTTTGGGCTAAGCTTTTTCTTTTTCTTTCCGCTCAGGCTAATGCTATATACTTCGCGCTCCATGGGAGTAACTGCAGCTGCCTGATAGTAAATAGTAGCGTTTTCTTCATCTACACCGTAAAACTCAGTTACATCCCAGTCGCCTTTGGTAATTTGCTTCTTTAGCTTTCCAGCACTGCTGTAGTGGTAAATGTGCATATTGCCATCTCCTTCGCTGGTCCATATAAAGCTTCCGTCATTTAAGAATGTAAGATTGTCATGAATTTCGAGATACGAGGGCGCCTCTTCCTGAAATAGCTTGGTGATACTATTATCCTTTGCATTTACTTTCCAAAGTACCAGTTTGTTTTGATGTCTGTTTAGTGTGAAAATGATAAGATGGTCTTTTCCTTTTACCCACTTAATGCGTGGAATGTATTCGTACGCCTCAGGGATGTTTACCTCAATATCTTGAACATTAAGCACATCAAAAATGTGAATAGTTACCTTCGAGTTAGGTTCACCAGCTTTTGGGTATTTAAATTCATCTTCATAAGGGTAAAGCCCTTTGCCAAAAATGTCCATAGAGAAAAGAGGAACTTCTCTTTCGTCCGTTTGATAGTAAGCCAAATAATTTCCGTTACCTGACCAATCATAACCTTTGTGAAAGCTAAATTCTTCTTCGTACACCCAATCCACAGCACCGGCTATAAATGCCTCTTCTTCGCCTTGCCCAAAAGAGATTAGCTCATGGCCTTCGCCATCCAAATCCTGAATGTGCATTTTGTTTTCGTGTACAAAGGCTACTTGATTGCGGGTAGGTGAAAAGGAAGCCAGTTGTTGTTTTCCTTCGGTAGCCAACGAATCAAGGGTGTTGTTCTTTAAGTCGTAAACATAATAGCGGCTTTTGCTTGAGTGGCGATAAATACTTTCTTGATTTGTAGCTAGTACAACCTTGGTTTCATCTGGGCTAAATTCATAATCCTGAAATTGAATTCTCTTGCCAGTATTATCCAAAATTTGATTCATGGAAATAATAGTTCCTACAGATTCACCTGTTTCGTAGCTGTATTTTTCGATGCTGGTTCCGCCAGCCGTATTAGTGATAGCCGTATAATGCAGGCCATCTTTCATAGAGTTTAGGCCCGAAATACTGCGAGCACCAAATTCATAACGCTTCCATACGTCTTCAAGGCTAACTTTTTTACCTTGGCCAAATGCCAAAATGGTACTTGAGATAAGCGCTAAGCTTAATAAGGTCTTTCTTATCATTTTTGCGATTTTTAAGAAGATTGACGAAAATAGATTATTTACTAGAGATGAACTATAACAGAATAACTCCTGCAATTCGTAGCTTAATAGAAGGGGTTGTCGGCAAATATAATGTGTACGACTCAAATGAGGAGCTGGAAAAGTATGCATCTGATGAAACCGAAGACTTTAAGTTTTTACCCGAATTGGTGGTGAAACCTGCAACGCCTGAAGAGGTTTCGGAGATTCTGAAAATGGCTACAGAGCATAAAATACCTGTTACACCTTCTGGTGCTCGCACCGGGCTAAGTGGTGGTGCTTTGCCCATTATGGGCGGCATCAATCTCTCGATGGAAAGGTTTGATACGATTATTGAAATTGACGAGCGCAACCTGCAAGCCACGGTAGAGCCAGGTGTTATTAATCAAGTGTTTCATGATGCCTGTAAAGAAAAAGGATTGTTTTATCCGCCCGATCCCAGCAGCTGGGGCTCTTGTTTTTTGGGTGGAAACCTAGCCTTGAATGCTGGTGGCCCAAAAGCTGTAAAATATGGAGTAACCAATGCTTATGTGCTGAATTTGCAGGTGGTATTGCCTACAGGTGAAATTATTTGGACGGGGGCTAATGTGCTGAAAAACTCAACGGGTTACAACCTTACGCAATTAATGGTGGGCAGCGAAGGAACCCTTGGCGTTATAACCAAAGCAGTTTTTAAATTATTGCCATATCCAAAACACAACCTCTTGATGTTGGTTCCTTTTGCTTCGGCCGAAAAAGCATGTGAGGCGGTATCGGCCATTTTCAGAGCAGGTATTACACCCAGCGGAATGGAGTTTATGGAGCGCGATGCCATTGATTGGACTTTGAAATATGTGGATGATGTTCAGCTACCAATAGGCCCCGAAGTACGGGCGCATTTGCTGATAGAAGTAGACGGAAACGATGTAGACGTGCTGATGAACGATTGCCAACAGATAGCAGAAATAGTGGAGGCTTATGAAGCAGGCGAAGTGCTTTTTGCGGACACGCAAGCCGAGAAAGATGCGCTGTGGAAATTGAGAAGAAGAGTGGGAGAGGCCGTAAAATCACACTCTGTGTATAAGGAGGAAGATACGGTGGTGCCAAGAGCTGAGTTGGCACAACTACTAAAAGGGGTAAAAGATATTGGTGCTAAATATGGTTTCAAATCTGTGTGCCATGGCCATGCAGGCGATGGCAACTTGCACGTGAATATTGTAAAAGATACCATGAGCGATAAAGCCTGGAAAGAAGATTTACCAAAAGGCATTCGCGAGTTATTTGTATTGGTAAAAAAACTAGGAGGCACTATAAGCGGTGAACATGGTATTGGCTATGTGCAAAAGGATTATTTGGATATAGTGTTTGAAAAAAAGACCATCGAAATTCAAAAAGCCATCAAAGCCGTTTTTGATCCAAGTGGGATAATGAATCCGGGGAAGATATTTAGTTAGGCCTCTCCCGGAAATGCTTTGGCAGTTTCGACCTCTCCAAAGGAGAGGTGACAGTAACCTTCTAGGAGCAGGTTAAATTAAAAGAATAAAGCCGCTCCCAATATATTGAGAGCGGCTTTCAAAAAATCAGATTTACAGATTGAGCTTTTGCACCTTAGCATCTGGAGTGATTAAGAAGATTTCTTTTACCACCTCTTTTTTAATAATCTCCTTTGGCTTTGGTTCTGGTTTTACCGGCTCAGCGGGCTTTTGGCTGAGGTGCACTTTTATTTCGTACTCCACTTGCACTACAGGTTCCAGCATGCTAGCGTTGATTACAAAGTCATAATTCTTATTGAGCTTTGGCATATAAAACTGGGAGGTTGCCTTGGTGGCGGTATTGGTTACTCCATGCTTAAAAGTCAAGGCATTGGTACAATAGGCCTGGTAACTTTGGTATTGCTCAATGGGATAGTGAATGGCAAAGCCCTCAGTCATCAATCTGTTTTTGTCTGTATATGTTTCATTGGTAAGCTTTCCGTAGCGGGCTATTTTTTGATTGATGTGATTTTGTGCTTTCGCTATCAATTCGGCTTTTACAGCCTCAATATCATCTATAAAGTAATCTACTCTTACCAGATCGTAAATTTCTTGTTCGGCACAAAGAGTGACCAATGCTTCCAATTCTCTTGGATCAGAATATTTAAAGTGTAAGTTCTTTTTGAGTTCAAAGCCTACGGGAATTTCATTGTAGGTTGTTTTGGAGAAAAGCTTTTTTTCGGGGCTTACTTCGTACATCGGTATAAACGAAATCATATCTACAAATAGCTCGGCTTTAAAACCCTGTTGCACCATTTTGAACCGTATGGAGTCTATTTTGTCTTTCAGTAATTTGTTAGTTTCCTTTTGTGTTTTTCCCACTTGTGTAGCGGTGAAAATAGCTAGGCACGAATCGGCTGAAACATTGTATAAGCCCTTTATAGTAAAAGTAAGATCGCCAAGACCCGGCATGGGGATAGGATGTGATTGCTGAATGGTTTGTGGATTGCTCTGAACGTACGAGTTGTTCAGCATGTTTCGCAAATCGTAATTGCCTTTGGCTTGACCGTATGCGCAATAGTTTATGGCAATAATGCAAAGGGCGATGATAAATTTTGAATGTGACATAATTTTTGTTTTTAGATTATCGGCACAAAACAATGGGAGGGAGTAAAATTTCCTTTGCATCTTAGCAGTTTTGCGTTTGTAAATAGTTTTACAAGCCTTTTACAAGAGCGTCATAAACCAGCATTCTACATTTGGAGTCAACAAAAAAACAAGAGCGTATTTACTTTCATCAACTCAAACAAAAGTTGCGGATAACGGTGGAGACCAAACTTGAAATCAGAAAGGATTTTAAGGATTGGTCTGGTGCGGATATTCAAAGTTTCCAAATAGATTTGGAGCAAAGCTGCCAAAGTACGGTGAGTGAAAAGTGGGTGTACCTGCACTTTAAAAACGAAAGTGAAAAAATACCTCGGGTGGATGTGCTCAACTTATTGAGTCGCTATTGCGGATATAAAACTTGGGATGATTTTAAATATCAAAATAAACTTGAACCTGAAGTTAAAAAGAAACCAAAACCGAAACGAGGGCCATTGTTTTTGATACCAATCACTCTTACCATGGTGGGGATATTTTGGTGGTATGCAGAACCAAATTATACGATGTTGGGTTTTAAGGATGCATATACCCACGAGTTGATTAGTCCTGAAAATTTGATAGTGAGTTTTGGTAAAAATAAAGTGAGTACAAAAGGAGGGATGCTGCAGTTAACCATTAAGGAATCGGACACTTTGCGAATAGATGGAGCTTACTATAAGCCGTACGAACAGACAGTAGAAGAGCCTGTAAACGATACGGTATGGGTAGAGCTTTGGCCTGATGATTATGCTTTGATGCTCAATTATTTTTCGAGGGCAGAGTCTGATGATTGGGAAAAGAGGCAGCTGCAATTGGATGAAGCCATTCATGATGAAGCAAAGATTTTTCAGAGCCACCCTCAGCATGAGGGCATAGAAATGCTGAATAAACAAGAATTTATAGATCGATTGATATTGCCTGTAAATAGTTTGAAAAACCTGGATATACAACATATCCAGTATCGTGAAGGAAAAATATACAGACTTCGATTTGTACAAAAAATAGAAGATTATGAAAATGAATAGACTTAGTTTATTGCTTTTGGTTTGTACAATAAGTCACGGCTTATGGAGCCAAAGCTATGAGCGGATGGAGAAGCGTTTTGTAAAAAGCAACTTGACTGCAGATGATAGCGCGGCTTTTATACAGGCCGGAATTCAAAAGGCGTACAACTTAATAGATTATACCGAGGTACATTACAGCAATGCGGGTAATCTGTCCAACCAGAAGTATGTGGAAACCAAAGTAACAGAGCTTTTTTATGTGCCCGAAGGAGAAACGTTGAATACCGATTCGATAGTAACGCTGGTGCGTGAAGTAATGCAGAGCAAAGGCGGTGAAGGTGTATCGGTGGTATTTACAAAAAAAGCG
>JAUICR010000348.1 GCA_030427785.1 Bacteroidia bacterium
TCTGTACGAAGGCTTCTTTTACTCTCTCTAGCCATGTCGCCCAAACGCCTGTCGTCATATATTATCTCACCACTATTGATGTCGTGCAAGCCAACAAGACTTTTAAGAAAAACTGTCTTGCCCGAACCCGATTGGCCAATAATGAGATTAGTTTTTCCTTTCAAAAATTTGCCTGAAATTCCTTTTAAGACTTCTACATCTCCAAAGCTCTTGTATAAATCGTTTACCTCTATCATTTGCCTAATAGTACTTGAGTGAGAATATAGTTAGCAATGATAATAGCAACACTACTAGTTACTACAGCCTTTGTGGCGTTAATCCCCACTTGGATGGCACCACCTTTTACCGTAAATCCATAAAAAGCCGAAATGGTAGTAATAATAAAAGCAAACACCACCGTTTTTATTAAAGCGTAGGTTACATAAAAAGGGTTAAACTCTAATTGCAAACCTTGAATAAAATCGGCAGGCGTAATATCAGAAACATAAGTGGCAGCCAAAAATCCACCAAATAATCCTAAAAACATACTTAGTATAATGAGTATTGGATTGAAGAAAATGGTGGCTATTATTTTTGGTAAAATAAGATAGGATGCAGGATTTATACCCATTACTTCAAGGGCGTCTATTTGCTCAGTTACTCTCATGCTACCTAAGGTAGAAGCAATATTAGACCCTACTTTTCCAGCTAAAATTAAACTCACCATGGTAGGCGAAAACTCAAGAATAAGAGACTCTCGGGCTGCCAGGGCTACGTAGTAATCCGGAATTAAGGGATCGTCAAGATTTAAAGCCGTTTGAATAGTAACAATGGCCCCTACAAAAAGTGAAATAATAGAAACAATCCACACGCTACTCAGACCCAATAAATCCAGGTCGCGCATAAAGGCTTTCCAGTACTCTTTATAGTTTTCGGGACGCTTAATAGTTTGGCCAAGTAGTATAAAATACTGGCCAATGGTACGTATAGATTCCGTGATAATCATTTCGCTAAAATAAAAGTAATTTTGTGTTCAAAATGAGCCGATCTACAATCCTTTAAAAATGCTTAAATCTACCCTTCGAATTTTCATAGTTGTAGCCCTTCTTCTTAGTGTGGGAAGCGCTTGTAGTGTATTGGAAAAATGTGATTGCCCAGGCAAAAATTCGATTGTGTTACCGTGAGTAAAGCCTCTATTACCCTTCAAAAATATTTACCAGCAGGCAGCGATGAGCTTACTTTGGCCTTATTGCGAACAGCACCGATAGAGCTTAGGATTTCGAAACCTAGAAAAACTAAACTTGGCGATTATAGATTCCCTACCAAAGGTAATAGGCACCGCATTAGCATAAATGCCAATTTAAACCCTTATGCTTTTCTTATCACACTTATTCATGAGGTGGCTCACCTCAAAGCTTTTGAAGATTTTGGCAAAGGAATAAAGCCTCATGGCGAAGAGTGGCAACACACCTTTAGGGTATTAGCGAAACCTTTTTTGGCTGCGGATATTTTTCCAAATGATATTGCCAATACGCTAATCACTAGCCTCAACAAAGGCCGTGCTAGTAGCTGTACGGATCTTGAGCTATATCGTACCTTAAAAAAGTATGATACACCCTTAGAAGATCACCTTACTGTAGAGATGGTGGAGCATGGTAAATTGTTTCAAATCAATGGAGACAAAATCTTTAAAAAAGGGCCAAAGCTGAGAAAGCGCTACAAATGCGTAAATGTGGCCAACGGACGCGAGTACATGGTGCACGCGCTAGCTGAAGTAAAAATAATCGAAAACCCAAATCATATAAAAAGTGCTTAAAGCAAAACCCTATTT
>JAUICR010000349.1 GCA_030427785.1 Bacteroidia bacterium
GTCAGGTCTTCACGCTCCTTTCCGTAGGTGCTTCTAAGAGCCGCTGTACCATTTAGATACATATTTTGGCGATAGCGCTCTTCTATTCTACCAAACTCACGGGCCATCCGCCAGTGCATGTCATCCGGATTAGTTTCTACAAATTCACCATCCTTAGTTCGCATGGCATATTTGTTCATCCAGGTTGTAGCAGCTAATTCATCCTGATTAAAAAAAACTAATGACTTTTTTAATACTTCATCATAGGTATATGTCTTTACTTTTTTCTTGTTAACTCCTTGTGCGATAGGTTTTTTTGTGACAGCCATAACGATGAATTTTTCTGATTTCTGGATGAATAAATTTTATTCAAGTTTACTAAATCATAAAACCCATTTTACCAAAATCTTCAACACATTATACACCACCTTTGTTAATTAAATTATTTTGAAGAATGAAATATATGGGTATAAATCATAGTTCAAATCTCAAAAAGTGAGATGAGAAACTATGAGAGTATTTTGCTCTTTTTGTGCTATGTAATAGGAATAATGTATAAAATGTGCTAGCGCATTCCTTTCATGCCCTTCATCATGCCGGCCATCTTTTTTGCACCACCTCCCTGCATCATTTTCATCATTTTGCTCATATCGGCAAATTGCTTCATCAGTTGGTTTACATCCTGTATAGACTTACCGCTTCCTTTGGCGATACGCTGCCTGCGGCTACCGTTTATCAATTTTGGTTCAGCACGCTCAGCGGGGGTCATACTGTGAATAATGGCTTCAATGCCTTTAAAAGCGTCATCGTCAATATCCACATTCTTCATCATTTTGCCCATGCCAGGTATCATCCCCATTAGGTCTTTTACATTACCCATCTTTTTGATTTGGGAAATTTGACCTAAGAAATCATCAAAGTCGAATTTATTGGTAGCAATCTTCTTTTGTACTCTGCGGGCTTCTTCTTCATCAAACTGCTCCTGGGCACGCTCTACCAGCGAAACCACATCTCCCATCCCCAAAATACGATCGGCCATACGCTCAGGATAGAAAACATCCAGAGCATCCATTTTTTCGCCAGTACCAATAAACTTGATAGGCTTGTTTACAACCGTACGCACCGTAAGGGCCGCACCACCGCGTGTATCACCGTCTAGCTTGGTAAGAATTACACCTTCGTAATCCAACACATCATTAAAGGCCTTGGCGGTGTTTACAGCATCCTGACCTGTCATAGAATCTACCACAAACAGTGTTTCATCAGGCTTAATGGCTGAGTGGATATTTCTAATCTCATCCATCATGGCCTGGTCTATTGCCAAACGACCAGCGGTATCCACTATCACCACATTGTGGCCATTAGCCCTAGCATGGTTCAAAGCATTTTGAGCAATACTCACCGGGTTGTTATTTCCCTCATCAGAGTATACCTCTACACCTATTTGCTCACCCACTACTTTTAGCTGATTGATGGCCGCAGGGCGGTACACATCACACGCTACCAATAATGGTTTTTTAGATTTTTTTGTTTTCAGGAAATTGGCCAATTTACCTGAGTGGGTTGTTTTTCCCGACCCTTGCAGACCTGCCATTAATATTACGCTAGGCGATGATTTCAGGTTAAGCTCAGCAGCCTCGCCACCCATAAGAGCGGCAATTTCATCGCGAACAATCTTGGTCATCAGTTGCCCTGGCTGCAACGAGGTAAGTACCTTTTGACCCAAAGCCTCATCCTTAATACGACCCGTTACCTCCTTGGCTATTTTATAACTAACATCGGCATCTACCAATGCACGTCTTATTTCTTTTACCGTTTCGGCTACGTTT
>JAUICR010000350.1 GCA_030427785.1 Bacteroidia bacterium
ATTTATCATTTCATTTCGTCCACGACCCAATTATGGGTTTCAGCCGCTCAAAGGTCTTTTGTATATCAATACCTCTAGCTGGGCCATTCAAAATGTGATAGCCGAACCCGTGGAGCAAGATGGTGTACAAATTTCTATAGAACAGCGCTACAAGCCTTATGGCACAGACCAATGGTTTCCTGATCAGCTAAGGGCAGAAATTCATTTTGGGGTGATTGAATTAAATGCACTTAAACCCACTGCTCATGTGCGCACGTACCTTAGCGAGGTGCAAATTGGTGCGGAATTGCAAAAGAAAAAAATATCGAAGGCTGTTGTGACCATAGATGAACTAGCCGGAGTAGACCCAGAAAAGGTTCTGCAACAATATCGTACAGATAGTATCTCAGCCAAAGAGGCAAGAAGTTATGCTTTTATTGACTCATTGAGCGAAGAAGCTGATCTTGAAAAAAGGTTCAATTACCTGGCAGCTGCAGCAAGTGGACGACTACCTATATGGTATTTCGATTTAGATCTTAATAAAATATTAAAGTACAACACTTACGAAGGCTTTAGGTTAGGAATAGGTGCTCATACAAATGCCCGTTTTTCGAGATGGATAAAGCTTGGAGGCTTTGTGGGATATGGCTTTAACGATAAAGTGACTAAATATGGTTATGATGCCGAAATCACAATTAATAAATACAATAATGTAAAGCTGAAAGGCGGCTATTTATTCGACATTTTTGAAACGGGAGGTGTAGAGTTTATTCAAGACGATGTGCAAGGCCTTTTTAATGATAATTATCGTCAACTATTTATACGGCAATGGGATGAGTCTTCTCGCTACTTTGCCTCATTAAGCTATGACCCAGCGCCTCAGGTACACTTGCTGCTAAAGGCACAGCGTGAAAACACCTATACGGTGGGTGATTATTACTATAATACTGAAAATGGCCAGGACAAACCTTTGCAAAACGGGTTCAATTATTTTGAGATTGTAGCAGGCCTTAATTGGACACCAAAGCAGAAGTATATTGAAACACAAGATTTGTCAAAACTATTACTAGAACGCGTATACCCACTGATAGACCTACAGTACACGCGTGGCATTGCAGGGGTGTTCGAATCAGATTTTGATTATAATAAAATAGACCTAAGAGTAGAACAGCGTTATAAGATGGTGCGCCTGGGTGTAAGCTCTATAGAAATTGGTGCTGGGGTGGTATTTGAAGATGTACCCTACTCCAAACTATACGCAGCCAAAGCTAATAATGTGGATGGTGCCAATTTTTGGAAAAGCTTCACCATTGCCGATCGTCATAGTTTTGAAACGATGAACTTCAATGAATTTGTTTCGGATACTTATACCCAAGTTTTACTTCGTCATGATTTTAAATCGTTGCTCTTTAGAAGAGAAAATTTTGCACCCGAATTAGAAATTGTGGCAAGAGGATTATGGGGCACATTGCGCAGCCCCGATAAGCAGTACGGATTGAGCAACCAAGCGCCTAGCAAAGGCTACTACGAAGCCGGCATAGAAACCAATAAATTGCTCAAAAACAACTTCTTATCACTAGGCCTTGGCTTTTATTATAGAATAGGTGAAGATGCCTTTCCTGCTTTTGAAGATAATTTTGCCTTGAAAATAACGAGCAAATACAGTTTATAATAGATATTCAGATAAAAGCTTATTTCCTCTATTGATTCTAAGACATCTGAAAATTACATCCTGTAAAAAAAGCAGCTTGAAAGATTAAGTACCAATCAAGCTTTACAATTTGCAAAACTTTTTCCTTTATCAGATTGACTTTACAACC
>JAUICR010000351.1 GCA_030427785.1 Bacteroidia bacterium
CCACACACTTTAACGGCCATGTGCCTAATGAAGAAGACGGTTGGAAAATACAACCCGAGGATATTGGGAAAATGATTTCGAGCTTAATGATGCTGGATGCCCGAACGCTGCCGAGTAAAATAGAAGTACGACCCAGTATGCCAGCTAAGAAGTAAATTGTTCTTGTCTCCGCTCGAACTGACGAGAAGGAGCGAAGACGATACGTTGTCAGTTCGAGCGGAGACGAGAACCTCAAAAAATCTCCGTGTTATAATTCTCGGGGATTTTTCCTTTAATAGGCCTATACACTTCCTGAATGTACTTCATGTCTTTTTCAAAATCACCAGTAGGCATAAACACATCTGCCACACCCGCTTCCTTTTTTTCAAAATCTAAAAAGCCAAGGCTAATAGGAACTTTAGACTCAAGGGCAATGCGATAAAAGCCTGTACGCCATTTATCAACTTTTTTTCTGGTTCCCTCGGCAGGCACAATCAGCACCAGGCCTTCCTGCTTATTAAAAAGATCAATAGCATAATCTGTAAGGTTGTTGTGCTTTTTAGATTTATCCACACCAATGGCTCCTGTCCACTTAAAAAATGGCCCAATAATACCTTTTGTGTAGCTATCCTTTATAAAGTACTTAACATCTACCCCCTTATGCCAAAAAGTGGCCATGGCAAAGGGAAAATCCCAATTACTGGTATGTGGCGCAGCTATCATTACCGAGCGCAACATTTGGTCAGTTACCACTATAGTGCACTTCCACCTAGCTAATTCTAAAAAGAGAGATCCTAAAAACTTTTTCAAAAAAAACAATTTGACGTCAAATCTAAACACTTCGGGCCAAGTTGCAGGCTATTGCCTAGTTTATGTTAAAGACTCACCCTAGCATTTTAAAAATCAACAAAGTAGAAATACTAAGCTCATCGTCCTGCTGACAATTATTTAAATCCGGTTGCCCTAATTTGCCTGAAAATAAGCGCCATGAAAAAAATTCTATTCCTTTTAGCCCTTTGCCCAATATTGCTAGTAGCACAGCAAAGAATCAATTCAAGTTTTAGTTTTCAATCGCAAACTAAACTGTACTCCATTTATGTGCCCAGTAGCTATAATATGGCAAATCCAACAAAACTTATGCTGGGCTTACACCCTTGGAACACATCAAGGTGGAGCGGAATATCGTGGTGCGATACACTTGTAGATTTTGCGGAAGCTAATGACCTACTGCTTATATGCCCTGATGGTGGAGTAGATGGGAAAGTGGATGACCCTATTGATATCGCCTTTACTACCGCTATTCTTGACTCTATGCTGGTATGGTATAATATAGACACAGCCAAAACCTATGTGATGGGCTTTAGTTGGGGCGGCCTTACCACCTATACATACGGTCTCAGCAACCCGCAAACATTTGGTGGCTACTTACCAATAGGTGCGGCTATTAACGGAACTTCTCCCATTGCATCCTTCTCAGCAAACGCAAAAAGAAAACCCGTGTACATAGTACATGGAGGCAATGACAACCCCAATACCAGGTACTATCCTTTGGTGACAGAAATGACAAATAAGGGGGCCATTTTAAATACTAAACTAATGCCAGGGGTTGGTCATACAATCGATTTTCCAAACAGAAATACGATACTGGGTACAGCTTTCGCTTGGATAGATTCTGTGAATTGTTTCCAAATTGACTCTACTACTGTTTACCAAGATTCGGTGCAAGCCTATAATGATTCAATAGCTGCATTGGATGTTTTGCTTTACCCTATTCCTTTGGAAAATGACCTGGACATATATCCTAATCCTGTTGGC
>JAUICR010000352.1 GCA_030427785.1 Bacteroidia bacterium
CAACACTCTGTACATGGCTGATTGTAGGTTTTGAAATTGTCTAGGAATTGGTCGTCAACGAAAGTGAAATTTAAGGTGAATCTGTTTGAATTCTTGGTAATCACTTTAATAAGTCCTTTCGCTTTGTCTAACCAATGAAAATGAAAGACCTCAGATTCTTGCGACTCTAGCCATTTTGTCGCAACCTGAATAGTGTCATTCCTCAATTTATGAGCACTCACTATTTCAAATGAATAATCCTCTTGTTGTCCATGAAGCAAGAGCTGAGAATCCTCTTTTAAAGAGATGAGCAGATTTCCAGCGTCACAAGAATTATATACTACAAGTCCAGTATCAGTTTCGGTTAGATGAGAGAATTCTTTAGGAAGAGATTTCAAATCAAATTTCTCTGGTTGGATGCTCTCGGTACAAGAGCTTACTGAAATTACCAAAAGAAATATGGAGACCAAAAACCTATTCACCTTTCAAACTGTTTTTATTTAAAAGGTGAAATATACTCAAAAACAAAAGCCCCCAAAGTATAACACTAAGAGGGCTATTAAATGTTTTTACCATTAAAGAGTTTACTTGTATAAGACTCCCTTCACAGCGTCCATTACATCTTTTATTTGTGGCAAGAAAGCTTCTACCAATGTAGGCGCATAAGCCATTGGGGTATCAGCGGTGGTGATTCTGCGGATAGGAGCATCCAAGTAATCAAATGCTTCGCGCTGCACTACATAGGTAAGTTCGGTAGCTATAGAGCCCAGTGGCCAGGCTTCTTCTACAAACACCATGCGGTTGGTTTTCTTTACTGAGTTGATAACGGTGTCGTAATCTATCGGGCGAACCGAAAGCAGGTCAATCACTTCGCAACTGATGCCTTCTTTGGCTAACTCTTCGGCAGCGGCATGCACCACCTTTATTATTTTACCAAAAGATACAATGGTTACATCGCTTCCTTCTCTATCAATATGCGCTTGGCCTAACGGAATCAAATATTCCTCCTCTGGCACTTCGCCTTTATCACCATACATCTGCTCACTTTCCATAATAAGGACAGGGTCATTATCGCGAATAGCGGTTTTTAACAATCCTTTTACATTATAAGGAGTGGAGGCTACGGCTACTTTAAGCCCCGGGCAATTGGCAAACCAGCTTTCGAAAGACTGTGAGTGCGTTGCTCCTAACTGACCAGCAGACCCTGTAGGTCCTCTAAAAACGATAGGCACTGTTAATTGTCCTCCACTCATTTGGTGCATTTTGGCGGCATTGCTAATAATTTGGTCAATGGCCACTAATGAGAAGTTGAAAGTCATAAACTCAACGATAGGTCTTAGGCCATTCATGGCTGAGCCTACGCCAATACCCGAAAAACCAAGTTCGGCAATGGGAGTGTCAATCACCCGTTTAGGGCCAAATTCATCCAGCATACCTTTTGAAGCTTTGTAGGCACCATTGTATTCGGCTACTTCTTCGCCCATTAGATATACGTTTTCGTCTCTGCGCATCTCCTCGCTCATAGCTTCTGCTACGGCTTCTCTAAATTGAATTATTCTGCTCATTTTTCTTGATAAGTGAAGGGAGGCAAAATTAGAAATTTATAGATACAAGCCTCTCTAATTTTAAAGCTAGATGTAATTCAGCTATCCCTTTTCGCTTAAGGCCATTTTTAGCTATTTTCGCCCTCCTTTTATTTTATAAATAATTACACATCGATATGAAGGTATTAGTATGCATTAGTCACGTGCCGGATACTACTTCCAAAATAAATTTCACGGCTGATAATTCAGCTTTTGATAAGAACGG
>JAUICR010000158.1 GCA_030427785.1 Bacteroidia bacterium
ATAGGAACTAAGCGTATTAGGAGACATGCCACGCTCAAGGCGCATGTAGTTTATAAAATCTCGGATGGCAATGTTCCAGGTCAATGGGAAAACAATTTTATTAAACGCTAAATTTAGCGCTTGTTAAAGCCCCTTTTGGGAAATATCAGCTTTATCGTCAACAACTATAGGTGAATTAAAATACGCTGAAATGAAGATTGCCATTATCAATGGACCTAATTTAAACCTGCTGGGGAATCGTCAACCCGAAATATATGGAGGCAAGAGTTTTGAGGACTTTTTGAAGGAACTTAAATCACAGTATCCCAATGTGGAGTTTGATTACGCACAAAGCAATGTAGAAGGGGAGTTGGTGAATTTTATTCAGGAAATGGGACAAACCCATAACGGGATTATTCTAAATGCTGCAGCTTATACGCACACTTCGATAGCTATTGGCGATGCCGTGGCTGCCATTGACATCCCTGTGGTGGAAGTTCACATTTCTAATATCCATGCCCGCGAAACATTTAGACATCATTCTTATGTTTCAAAATATGCAGCAGGGGTTATTGTGGGCTTTGGAATGAAGGGTTATAAATTGGCGGTGGAGAGTTTGTTGGGTTAGCTTTTCTGAAAAAATGTACTCCACCCTTCTCCCAATCCATTCTCTTTTCAGATGGCTGGTGTTAATCAGTTTACTAATCAGTATTATTCGCGCTTATCAAGGCTGGAAAAGGAATAAATCGTTTACCAAATTGGATAACAGTATAAGGCTGGCTACTGTCTCTATTATTCATATTCAGGCTTTGTTCGGGTTGTGGTTGTATTTTATAAGTCCCCTAGTTCAGTACTTTTTGGCACACCCTGCTGAGGCCATTCACGAAAGAGATTTACGTTTTTTCGGATTGGAACATATTACCGTGATGTCTGTAGCTGTAATAGTAGTAACTATAGGTTCGGCCAAAGCCAAAAGAAAAACAACCGATAACGAAAAGTTTAAGACAATGGCGTTATGGTTTGCCATAGGGCTTTTTCTTATTCTCACATCTATTCCTTGGGAGTTTTCGCCTTTTACCACTAGGCCACATTTTCGTGGTTTTTAATCAAAATGGTTCTGCTTACTTTTATCACAATCAAAACCTGATAAAATGAAGTTGTCTATTCCAATCCTTTCATGCGCACTACTGTTTTCTGTTTTTGGGTTTTCGCAAAACCAGCGCCCCATAATTTCAAACGTAAGTGCGGCTGTAGATTGGAGTCAGCAGGTAATAAATATTGGCTACGATGTATCGGATGCTGAATCGGATAACTTAGAAATCACTTTCAAAGTATCTAGTGATAGCGGTAAATCCTTTTTCTATTCTACAGCCATTACCAGCGGTGATGTTGGTTTTCCGATTACGCCAGCCAACGGCAAAAGCATACTCTGGGATTATAATGATACGGTTACTGATTTTTCAAAATTCCTATTTATTATTGAAGCCAATGATAGGCAGCCGGTAAATATTCAGGACATAGTAAATCAGGTGGACAGCGGGCGACTGTATGATAATGTGAGTTTTATGGAGGGCATACGTCATCGCACAACAGGGACAGTCAATTTGCAAAATACCCGCGATTCTATTTTTCACCGATTCGAAACCTATGATTTGCTGCCTTGGATACATAGCTTTAGTTATGGCTCCTACATAGGGCAAAACATTATTGGCAATTTACCTGGAATGCTGAGTGAGGATACTGTATATATAATAGATGCGCATTACGATGGAGTATCAGGTGGGCCAGCCGCTGACGATAATGCCTCTGGCACGGCTGGTGTGCTGGAAGCAGCTCACATTTTATCGCAATATAGTTTTGATAAGAGTATCCGATTTATTGGTTTTGATTTGGAAGAAGCGGGACTGGCGGGTAGCGTGGCCTATGTATCAAATGGTATTCTGCCACAAGAAAATATAGACGGTGTGCTAAATTTTGAAATGATTGGTTATTATTCCAATAGGCCAAATTCTCAGTCGGTGCCTTCGGGCTTTAACCTTTTGTTTCCTGCTGCTTATGCGCAACTACAAGCAGATAGTTTTAAAGGGAACTTTATCACAAGTGTAGCAAATACCAGTTCAAATAGCCTGAACTCTAGCTTTGTAGCCAACGCTCAATCTTACGTTCCGCAATTAAAGGTTGTTGACCTATCAGTTCCAGGAAATGGAACTATTGCACCTGATTTTAGAAGAAGCGACCATGCACCCTTCTGGGATGCTAACCTAAAGGCGCTAATGCTGACAGATGGTGCAAATTTTAGAAATGGTAACTACCATACTACCAATGACGTAAAAGATTCTCTCGATTTTGCCTTTATGACTAATGTGGTAAAAGCAACTATAGCCACAGCTGCAGCTTTGGCCGGGCCACGCCATAGCGATACAAAGGTATTTTGGGTAAACAATCCTATTGGTATTAATGAATTAAACTGGGATTGTGAAATACTAAGCCATTATCAAAAGGCAAAAAATAGTATTCAATTGAGGTTTGAAAATTGTACCCCAAAGAAGCTAAGATATACGCTTATTGATGAGCAGGGAAGGGTGATAATGGAAGCTAAGAATCTGAAAGTAGAAAATGAAGTGGAAATTAAGGTAACGGCTCCCTTAGCCAAAGGTGTTTACATTCTACAAATGGCAAATGAAAAAGGGCAATCGTATACAACTAAACTTTTGGTGGAATGAGGCTAGTGAGTATCCTCACAAATTACTTCTAATACTCTTTTACCTTTTCCTGCAAAGCCAACCACGCTTCATCGCTAAGTACAGGCCTATTTTTTACCTTAAGATTTTGACTATAAGTTACGATGGTTTCAGCTCGTTCTTCCGAATCAGGGTGGGTGCTAATCCATGAAAAGTACTTCATCATTTCGGGTTCTTCTAACGATAAGTTGTAGAGGAAATTTGCAAAAGGCTCGGGGTCTATATTGGCTTTCGCCAAATAATCTACAGCTTTCAGGTCGGCCTCTTCTTCCAAGTTTCTATCAAATGCCGTGGAAGAAAGTATCTGAACCGATTGCGTTATAATTTCACCGCCACCACTGCCAGCAGCCATAGAAACTAACACAGAAAGTCCAACTTCTTTCACCAGTTTTTTCATGATATGATTGAGTTGTATATGGGCAATTTCATGAGCAAGCACCCCGGCCAATTGTTCTTGATTTTCTGACGCTTCAATCAAACCGCTGTATACAATAATGTGTCCATCTGGTAGGGCAAAGGCATTTATTTCGGGGCTGTGTAACACATGCAATTTAAGTTCACTACGGTCAATTTTATTATTTCTACAAATGCGTGTTACAATAGAGTCTACGGCATTGGTGATACTATCTAACTTAATTTCTACCTCGCTGAATTGAATGTTTTCCCAAATGAGTTCACCAATTTTTTCTTCTGTTTTTTCAGTAGCCTTTGCCACTTTAAATAGCTTCATCCAATCTACTTGATTAGAAGCAAAGAGCAGCAAAGCAAATAGTAAGACTAAGGCTAAACCTTGGTAAGCAACTTTATTCATGATTATTCTTTACAAAGTAAATCGGTGAGACTGCCGTAAAACCACCATTCTACATGGAGGCCCTTACGTGTTTGGATAGCGGTGTATATAGTGGCGATAAATTCTCCAAGATTGAAAACTAAGGCTACTAAGATGTAGGCAATGTAATTGTTGCTAATAGTTTCGGAACCAAAGAGAATGGAAATGGTCCACCAAAAACCATAGCTGTTCACCATCAAAAGTGAAATTTGTGAAACCAAAGCTTGTGTGCAATGCCAACGTACAAAATAGGTTCCCTTACGATTGCCTAAGTAAAAAATAATGGTGGCAAACAAATTGACTATGGGCAGGGGTAAACCGGCTACCACTGCTACCAAAGACATCAGGTAGCTGTTGGAAGCTTTTTCGGCTTCATGTTCTCCGGGTTCGTACAAAAAACGAGAAAGAGTGATCATAAGCCTTTAATAATATTCCATATCCAATTAATGATAACTAAAGCTACTAGCGGTATAGCTATTCGCGGTTTATTTAGATAAGCTTCTATTTGAATGTAAAAGCTGAGGAGACTTTGCTTTTTTAAGCTAATATCATATACCAGCCACACAGGGGTAATTAGCATTACCAAAGCAATAAAGTACCCAAGTGGATTGTAAAACCAGGCGCTGCTTAGGTCGCCATGAAGCAAAGAATTTACCGAACGGGTAGAGCCGCAAGAAGGGCAGGGAATATCTGTTGCTTGTTTTATAAAGCACACTTCTACGGTATGATTACCGGCTGCTGCCGAATTTTGAAATCCGTAGAACAACCAGATATACCCTGCCACACAGGCTATAGATAAAATAGTATATAGCTTGGTCCTGCTCATTTATTTTACATCAAAACGCGTTGTAGCTTTTCCATGTTTTTTTCGCGGGTAGCACCCATTATCATAAACCAATCTATAATAGTCCAGATACCGAATCCACCGCATGTAATTAGTTTACCTACGCCCATTCCAGTATCGCCTAGCATAAAACGGTCAATGCCTAATCCGCCACCTAATAGCGAAACGATAAGTAAAGTGGTGGGATCTTTAAATTGTAAAGTTTGTACCTCTACCCATTTAGAATCATCAAGAGAAACAAGTCTTTCTCTGATTTGCATTACATGATGGCTTTCAAAAAATTTGCCATTGGCCATGATAAACATGTCTACTTTTTGCGCGTCCATTTATTTGAGTTTAATGTATAGTTAGTCTTACTCGTATGGCTTTTCAGTACCGCCCTTGTCTTTTTGTAAATAGGAAACAAGCATCTATTGCAGTGCAAGAACAGACTTATTTTACAAAAAGTCAAAAACTATGTTTAGTGGATTTGATAAGTAGAAGTCAGTAGTCGGAAGACGGTAGTCAGTAGTCAGAAGTCAGAAGACGGTAGCTTGAAGACGGTAGTCAGAAGCCAGAAGTCAGTTAATACCTTACTATACGCTTAACCAATTAACTATTAAACCAATTAACCAGTAGTTACCAGCGTCTTGATTTTTTTTCTTTGGAGGAATGTGAGCGGCTTTGATTTTTCTTGCGGGCGGCAAAAAACTCTTGCTTTTTACGCTGCTTTTCTTTTTTAAATTCCTTTTTCTCCTTAGCCGTCATGGCTTTATCGGTTTGAGGGTAGGGGTTGTCCTCAATCACCGGAATTTTAAGATTGATTAATTTCTCAATATCACGGATATAGGCATTTTCTTCGGGCTCACATATCGAAATTGCCATGCCTTCTTCGCCAGCTCTGCCCGAGCGGCCTATACGGTGCACGTAGGTTTCTGCAATATTGGGTATGTCATAATTAATCACATGTTGCAGCTTGTCAATATCAATACCACGCGCGGCAATATCAGTAGCCACAAGCACTCTTATTTTTTTATCCTTAAAGTGATTTAAGGCATTTTGCCTTTGGTTTTGCGATTTGTTGCCATGTATAGCAGCGGCTTGGATACCTTGTGCGCTCAGATTTTTTACTACTCTGTCGGCTCCGTGTTTGGTTTGGGTAAATACCAATACCTGGTCCATAGATTTATCTTGAAGAATATGCAGCAGCAGGTCTTTCTTGCGAGATTTGTTGGTTACGTACAATGCCTGCTGAATTGTTTCGGCTGTAGAGGATACAGGGCTTACCTCTACCTTCTCAGGATTGGTGAGTATTTTTCGCGAAAGCTCAACAATGTTTTTGGGCATAGTAGCCGAGAAAAACAGTGATTGTCTTTTTTGCGGAAGTGCGGCTATCACCTTTCGTATATCATGAATAAAGCCCATATCTAGCATCCTGTCAGCTTCGTCCAATACAAAGTATTCTACATCCTTTAGACTGATATAACCCTGATTCATCAAATCGAGCAAGCGACCAGGCGTGGCTATCAATACAGCACTTCCGTTTCGAAGCGCATCGGTTTGTACTTTTTGACCCACCCCACCGTATATCACTGTATTTCTTATGCCGGTGTACTTACCATAGGTGGTAAAACTTTCAGCAATCTGAATAGCCAGCTCGCGGGTAGGGGTAATAATAAGGGCTCTAACTTTTCGTAGTCTATGATCTTCTTGGCGGTCTTTATACAAATGCTGTAAAATAGGAATGGCAAAGGCTGCAGTTTTTCCAGTTCCCGTTTGGGCGCTGGCCAGCATATCGTTTCGCTTTAGCAATAGCGGAATAGACTTGGCTTGTATAGGAGTAGGTTCGGTATAGCCTTCTTCGTGTAGGGCTTTAATAATAGGTTCAATGATTGATAAATCTTCAAATCGCATAGGGGTCTTTTTTCTAAAATTAGGGGGATAGAAAAACGTAAAAAGACCTTGAGGCTAGATCTGAATCGGTTCTATCTTGTTAAAAAGAATTTTTAACGGTGGCGAAGGTAAGGTTTTGTTTATCGGTAATGATAGGATTTATGCTATTGGCTACAATCCTTACGATATTGGATCCATCCTATTACTGAACAAAGCATCCAACGATTTAAGACTCAATTCAAGGGAGAAAATCTTTAGAATCATCCAAACAAAAGTTTAATCTATTTGTAGGAAAAAAATAATCCTGTGTAACTACTGTAAGAATCACATGTAGTCAAAAAATGTAAGAAAATGTTTAGGTACTTCATTTTTTTTTAGCATTGGTGTGTGCTTGGCCAAGTATAATTATCAAACCTCCCACTTAACGTGGGATAATTATTAAAGTAATACTCAAAATAAAATGAGAAAATTAATTTTGTTCGGAATGTCAGTAAGCCTACTGTGGGCTTGCTCAAAAGAAGAAATGTTACAGAACCCTACAAAGGAAAACGTAGTACGGAAATCGGTTCCAACTTCTGAAAGTCAAATTCTAACAGAAGTTCAGGAGTTTCTTGATCACGTAGAAGGTTGGGAAAATCAAACCTACAATCCGGGAAAGGCAGATGATGTCGATTTTGAATATGCTGTTTGGCTTATGGAAGCGGCAATCAATTATGAAAATAGAGGAAACGGTATTGGTGGTGAACCTCTTTACGTAGATTTGTCGAGACGAACTGAAACAACCAATCAGGTGATTGACTATACTATGGATGGCAATTCGGAAGCGCATACTAGCGAAGAAGAGATGTTCGAATTTTTCACTAACACAGTAAGAACATACGGAAGTGGTAAAGCGCCTATAGGCGACCTTACCGTTAGTTTGGATGGTTCTACCATGCTTATTGATATGCTATTTTTTGATCGTGCAACGGAAGCAGTTCCCGATTGTGGTTTAGAAATTACAAGTGGTATGTCAAGACCTGCGGCTAAAGCCACTTCTACCACTTGTCATCCTACAGAAGATGCTACAGTACTGCTTAACAAAGCCATTACTTGGGGACTGGACAGACAAGGGCTTTGCCAGTGGGCCTATTATACGTGGAATCACACTGTAAAAAAAGGTGTAATTATGAACCTTACTGGGCAACTACATGGTTCAAAGAGTTTTAAACTAGTAGAGTTTAAAGCTGTTAGCGGGATACAAACTTGGCCTATTATGGGGTCCAATACCAATAGAGCTTCAAGTCTTTGGGAAGGTACCTTTGTAGATAACTACACGGTAGGAAATGCAAATGACCCTGAGGTATGTCTATTAGGTTCAGCCTTAATGTCATGGGAAACGGCAGCTGAAACCTTAATCGATAATGAGGAGAATAGCCTTGATGAAATTTTGGATGTGTCTATAGAGCCTTATAAATATACTACCGCTCAATCGCTTGAATTGTGGTATCATCGAATGGTATTTCTAACGGGGAAACCTGGAAACATGCCGAATTAATTGAAAAATATGTCTAGGTATAAGTTTCTTACATTAAGAGTGACGCTGATGGCGTCACTCTTTGTTTCAAATTTTTCTGGCTTGTTAGGTCAAACTTTCATTGATGTCTTTGGGCGTAGTGAGTATACAATGCCTTCGCTTACATATGATTCTATCAATGATGAACTAAGCTGTCGTATAATTTCTTCTAATCTAGGTATGTATCCTATAAATGATACTTCATCAACAATACACAGTGTCAGGTTTAGCTCTAGTTTTTCTGTGCTAAATACTAGCTCACTTCTTACCAAAGGCTTATCCGGTCTTCGTTACAATTATATTTCTTCAATACCCAGCTGGAATGGTTATGTTTTGGCTGAAAGATTTGATTATTACCAGCGCAATAATCGGGGTGAATGGCCTTTTCTTTCCAATTGCGACTTGTGTGAGTTCAGAAATGATTCGCTATTAAATTGCACGGCCTTGTTTACCGATTCTTCTTATTCATCGGTTCTATACGGATGGCATGCTACAGCGGATTCCCTTATTGTATTAGCCGGGCATTATGAAGGGATAAATGACACAGTAGAAAACAAGGTATTAATTGGACTGAACAAATCAACAAGAAAGATAAGCACTCAACCAAGTTCCATTGTGCAAAATGGGATAGAATACCTTCCATCTTCATCACCCATATTGTTGCCGAATGGGGAGTGGTTTGTTCGTCTTGCTGAAGTAAATGTTGCTGAATACCACTCGGTGGTTAGTTCGGATTGGTCCACGGCTAGAAAGGTTGGCATTGGAGGGTTCTCTCATTTTACAAAGGCATGGCTCATA
>JAUICR010000159.1 GCA_030427785.1 Bacteroidia bacterium
GTGGAGAAAACCAGCAGGAAGTTATGGCGGAAGCCAATCGCCTGAAAAGTGCGATTGAAAATATACCGGGCTCCGATAATGTAAGGTTATCAGTAGAAGCAGGTAGCCCGGAGTATCAGGTGGTGCCTGATAAGGATAAAATGCAGCGGCTAGGACTCAATACGGCTTATGTGGGTATGAATTTACGAACAGCACTTACCGGAAATAGCGATGCCTCACTTACCGAAGGAAATACTGAGTATCCGGTGCGTATACAATTAGCAGATTTTAATAAAACGAGTTATAACGATGTGGCCAATCTTAGCATCGTAAACCCCATGGGATTTCCCATTGAAGTAAAGCAGTTTGCCGAAATCATCAAAAGAGATTCCCCCTCTTTGCTGGAGCGAAAAGATCGTCAACCAGCAGTTACCATTACGGCAGATGCCTTGGGGCGCCCATCAGGTACAGTAGCTGATGATGTGGTTGCATTTGTAAAAGAAAACCCATTGACCAAAGGAATGGAAATGACCTGGGGAAGTGATATTAAAAGGCAGAACGATAGCTTTGGGGCACTGGGTTCTGTTTTGATAATTTCCTTCCTTTTGATTTACCTCATTCTCGTAGCTCTTTACGATAGTTTTATTTACCCTATGGTAGTTTTGTTTTCTATACCTGTTGCAGTTATTGGAGTATTCCTGGCGCTCAACTTATCGTTAAATCACCTTAGCTTATTTGCCCTATTGGGTTTAATTATGCTCATGGGTTTGGTAACCAAAAATGCCATTTTGATTGTGGACTTTACCAACCAGATAAAGGCGGAAGGAACACACTATAAGCAAGCTTTAATAAAAGCGGGTAAAGAACGATTGCGCCCCATATTAATGACCACACTTTCTATGGTGATTGGTATGCTGCCCATTGCATTGGCTACTGGCTCGGCAGCCGAATGGAAAAATGGACTGGCCTGGGTTATCATTGGCGGACTGCTCTCATCGCTTATACTTACCATTTATTTGGTACCTGTAGTGTATGCGGTAGTTGATGATATTAAAGCAAAGTATAATCGCAAAGCATGAAAACAGTGGTTTTAATAATGCTCAGCGCAGTCTTTCTGGGGCGGCCAAATATGGATCAATCTACTGTGAAACTTACGGTAACCGTAACTGATCTTAGAAATAACAAAGGAATAGTACAGTTTGCTCTCTACAACAAGGACGGTACAATACCCGATGAAGACTTTAAGAAGTATTACAAAATGGAGAAAGTTCTGATTAAAGGTAATTCCGCAATAGTTGTTTTCAGCAACTTGCCAAAAGGCATTTATGCCGTAAATATTTTGCACGATGAAAATGAAAATGGCAAAATTGAAAAAGGTTTTCTACTTCCAGAGGAAGGCATAGGCTTTTCAAATTTTGATAAAATCGGCTTTGGCAATAAACCCAACTTTGAGAAGGCAAGTTTTGAATTACGGAGTAATAAAGAATTAAAGGTTAAGGTGGTTTATTTTTAACTGAAGCTGCATAAGAGAATTACAGCTTTTTACCATGGTGTAGTAAAAAAAGAAAAGCCGTGATTAACATCACGGCTTTTACAAGTTGCTTATACTGTTTTTTCGGCCTTTTTAGCCTTTCTTGATTTTTTTGGTTCTTTCTTAATTTCAGACTTAAACTGAAGCGTAAGTACCATTTTAAGGAATTTACGAAGTCCAGAACGTGTCTTATCAATTTCTCCAAGTACCGAATCCATAAAGTCAGGCTCAACGCCATTTACTATTAATCGAGGTTCGGATCTAATGGTTTCTGCAAATTCATTTAGCGCAAAGCGATCTGCTTTATTCCATCCTCTCTTGGCTGAAACAACACATATTGAAAAATCAAATTGCTCTACCAGTTCGATTGGATACTGTTCTTTAATCACTCCTTTTATTTGGAAGAATACAAAATCATAACTGTCAATATCCTTCACATCAGGTAACACATCTTGTATTGATTTTGCTTTAAGGTAATCGTTGCTGAACTCATAAAACGCCTCATCATACTTTACATCTTGTATTTCAACTTCAGGTTGTTTTAATCGCACCACCAACACCTTTTTGCCTAAAGACTCAAGCTCCTTGGCCATCACGCTACACACTAGGTCTTTTCCTTCGCTATCGCGGGTACTAAACACTAGTACCTTACTCGCCTTCTTGCCTTCTACTTCTAGTTTTCGCGCTTCTAAGCGTAAATTTTGTGAAATATGACCTGCTGACTTTTCTTTAAGCCATTTCATATTTACATTTTTATACTCTGACCCCGGATCCAAATCAGGATAGGCTCCGAGCAATTTCAATCCCGTAAGCTCTTCTCCCCTCACAGGCGTGCGTACTGTAATATCCAAAAATTCAATAACAACCAATAGCATTAGCGGTACTAAAAAACCCACCACAGCCGCTACTAATACCAACAGTATTTGCTTCGATTTTAAAGCTGTTAATGGTAACTTAGGCGGTACGGTAACTACAATTCCTCCTGTAGATATAGATTCACTTTGCTGGCGTGTAAGTGCCATATTAAGGCTATGATTTAGCTCAAGGTATTTAGTTTCTGCAATCTTCACTGCTCTTTCTATTCTACCCAGCTCCGAGCCAAGTGGCGAAAATTGTGCATAGGCGTCTTCCACATATCCGGTTCTATTAGACAATACGCCAAGTCGCGCTTTACTAGCATCTACCTCTAAGGTTGCCTTTAGCCATTGCTGAATTACGCTAGAAGTATTAACCCCTTCTTTAGTCTTACTGTATTGAAACCTTTGTGATAAGTTGTTACTAAGTTCTGCTTCCAGTACAGCTGCTTTCTCTTGCAATTCCTGAAGGCGCTTTTCATCATTATAATACACCTCCAATTTGGCTATTTCAGCTTTAATACCAGCAAGCTTTGTTCTTTTATCCAACAGCTCATCATTAAACTGAAGCATCTTTTTATTCAAAGCCATACTTGCCTCCAACTGGGTAACGGTAGATTGGGCTGAAGCCAAAGTTTTCAATTCATCCTGGTACTGATTTTCAAGCTGAGTCTGCATTCCAGCTATGTTACGAGTCTGCTGGTCGTAATTGATAATTTTATTCTTTATCCTAAAATCTTTTAAGGTTTCTTCAAGGTTTAGCAAATCAAGCTTTGCCTCTTCTACTTGTGCGCGGAAATAGGTTACAATATCATTAGACTGGCCAATTTTTATTTCCAAAAGCTTCTTAGCAAATACATCATTTAATAATTCTAAGGTTTCTTGACATATATAAGGGTCGGTCCATGAGTACTTAACCTCAATAAGATCCGAGTTGCTGATTCTTTTTACATACAGACTAGAAATCGCTTTATAACTATATGGAGAGGATTGATTCTCAAATAAAATTCGAGCTTCATAACTGTTTACATAGTCTTGTCTAAGTTTTTGGATGTTCCGCAATGTCATAAGTTCTGACCCGGGCACAACCAGGCTATCTCGCGCCTCCTGTGGTACCTGACGATTTAACCATTCATAGGCTACCTCATTCAAGGTATTTTCAATTTCATCATCCTGTAGCATCATAAGATGCCTTGTAAGTAGTCTCTCCCCCACTTCTCCAAGAGTTGGTTCGGATTTAATTACATAAATAAGATTATCAAATTCATTACTTGTGGTCATGAAATCGATACGAGTGGCTCCAAGAGACTGGACACTTGGGCCTGAAGCCAATCCTGTATATATCTCAGTTCGCGCCTCGTAAGTCTTGGGTAGATTTCTTGTAAAAAGAAAAACTACTACCGCCAGCGCTATAGAACACAGCAGCAGGAGGTTTAAATTTTTATTGAGTAGTCTTAAAAACGTTATAACTGTCATGACACTTTTAGTTTTGGAGTTTGCTGAGGGGCATACCTACAAGTCTTTCTAATAAAGCGTAAGTATTACTAAATTCAGTTTTGAGTCTTTCATATTCTGCAGAGTGTTTTGCTTTCAATCCGGTGTTGGCACCCATTTGATCTAAAGAAAGTTCTCCATCCCTAAATTTCTCTTCAGACATTTGAAAAATAAGATCCGAAAATTCTTTAGCCTCAGTACTAATTTGGATTAAGCGCTGCAGTAATAAAAGTTGATTATACGTTTCAATCACAGCTTCTTTAACCTCGCGAGCCGCATGCTCTTTCTGAGTTTCCATTATTTCTACGTTCAATCTAGAAATCTGAGACTTATTATCATTTTGAGTAAAATAACTCAATGGAATCCGTACTTGGAGGCCCACGCTATACCCAAATCTAGCATCATTACTAGCAGGAAAAAACTGTCCGTCCACTACGTCTGCTATTCCTGTTTTTGAAATTCTGTATTGCCCTTGTATACTTACTAAATCTGCCCAATCACCTTGGGTTCTAGCCACTTCGTGCTCTCCCCTTCTGATGTTTATTTCGGCCATGGTTACTGATGTAGCATTTTGAATGGCAGAAGCAGTCACAATACTCAATGGTGGTAAATAGGCCGCTAGGTCTATAAAATTTTCGCCAACCAAGGAGTCGGGAGCTACAGGCTCATCTGCTACCTGTGCAAAACATTTATTAGGTGCAAAATGTAGTAGCACTATTGTGCATGCAATAATGCAGTGGTTAATTGGAGTTTTCATTTTTAAACATTTTCCTTTTGAAACAATGCCGGAATTGTGCGTAGAATTAAACGTATATCATTCCATAAACTTACTTTTCGGGCATATTGATTATCTAAACCTTTTCTTTCTTCTTCAGACATCTCACCTTTTCCGCGCTTCATTACTTGCCATAGCCCTGTTATTCCGGCTGGCGCTAAAAATCTTTCACCCCAATCATCAGATGTAAGTTGCTCAGCCTCATACAAGGGTAAGGGCCTATTGCCTACTATCGACATATCTCCTTTTAGCACATTTAGCAATTGAGGGAGTTCGTCAATACTCGTGTTTCTTATAAACTTACCAACCTTTGTAATCCTTGGGTCGTCAACAAACTTTACAAACGTACCAGCCTGTTGTTTTCTTTTTATTATTAAGTATTCCTCCTCGCTCATTGGCTGACCATCTTTATAAATTAAAGTTGGACCACTTTCTTTGCTAAGTGGGAGTACTGTAGACTCTTCTTTTTCCTGTGCCGCTATAGCATATTGATTTAGATGCTTCATATCAGCCATACGCTGATCTGCATCTACATACATGGACCTCAGCTTATAAAAATCAAATACTTTATACCCTGTACCCACTCTTTTAGAAGTATACCCAATAGGGCCTTTACTTTCTAATTTTATTAATATGGCCACAATAATTAGCAATGGAGAAAATAGAAGCAGAGCAAAACTTGCCACTATTATATCAAAAACCCTCTTTGATGTGGGTATCCTATACTCTTTGGGTTTGGAGATTTCCGCAACCGACAGTCGTGCTTTTAGCATGGACCTTAAGAATGGTGCCCTGGCCCCCAGTATGGAAGGGTCAGACTTTATAGGTATAACCTCAGAAATACCCGCTCGCAATAATGACAGACGTAGGTACTTGTCTGGATGATCAAGTATCAAACAATAAGGAATTAAGCTTTCGTTAAACTGAGCTTTATATCTTTCAAAAATCCCAAGTCCACTAAGGCCTTTAAGGTTTTCGTCAGATACTACCAAGTCAAAATTGCTAAGACGACCAAGGTTATTATGAAGGCCAACTACATTAGCCACATGTAGCACCTCAGTCATTCCGCCATTTCGCAGTCCTTCACTGAATTCAGCATTTTCGCCAATGTAGAGAATCTTACTCACGCCCTTAGTTTTATCAAGTTATCTATTCGTAAGCCTAACTCTTCAGGGTTGAAAGGCTTAATCAAATAATCGTTTGCTCCCAGCTTTAGGCACTTTATCCTTTCGGCACTGCTCTCTTCTCCTGAAAGCACGATAAGAGGTACATCGTTAAAAAACCCGCTTTCGCGCACTTTTTCTATGTATTCAAATCCATCTATCTCTGGCATATTAAGATCAGCCACCACCAGGTCTGGAATATTTCCGGAATACATCCATTCAAGAGCATCTTTCCCGTTTTCTTTTAAAATTACTTCATGCTTATCTTTTAAGATTTGCATTAATAACTTTCGCATGATTGGCTCGTCATCTATCACCAATACTTGTCTTTGTGATTTACTCATCGTTGCTCAAGTTGCTTAAAAACCTCTTGGAGAACCTTACTTACTTCTTGTAAGCTCGATTCTAATTCGGGGCTATTAATATTGTTTTTTCCGTGTTCTTCTACCAGCCTTATTTGGTGGTAAATATTGGTTATGGCAAACAGGTCAATATTTGGTTTTATCTTATGAGCTATCGCTCCCAGCTGATCAAGATCGCCACACTCGTATGATTTGATCATATCATCCAACTGCCCAGGTGTATATTCAAGAAAAGTTTCGACCATGCTATTTACAAAATCATCACTTCCTCCTGCTAATTCCTGCAGCTGACTTAAATTATATAATTTATCAGGCATCAAGTACTTATATTTCTAATTCTTTATTTTTTACCATTCTATAGATGGTACTTTTTCCAATATCTAATCTTCTGGCTACGTCCACCACATTTCTATCATACTTATCTAAGAAATGTTGAATAATCATGAGATTGTAATCTTTCAATGTTTGTTCTTTCGAAATAAAATCTCCTAATCCATTACTGGTAGAGGTGAAATTGATATCCTCTGCATCAATTTTTTGATCCTCACACATTACAGCAGATAGCTCCATTACAGCCTTCAGCTCGCGCACATTCCCGGGCCAATCATACTGCAGCATTTTCTTTTGTGCCTCTGGTGTCAGTTGAATTTTTGGCATTTTATTATCCTTCACAAACTCATCCACAAAGTGTTTTCCAAGGATTATTACATCATTACCTCTTTCGCGCAGTGGTGGTAACTCTATAGGAAGCCCAAGTAGGCGATAATATAAATCCTCTCTAAAACGACCATTCTTAACCTCCTCAGCTAGATTCTTGTGGGTGGCTACCAATACTCTGGCATTTATTTTTACAGGTGTATTACTACCTATTCTGGTTACTTCTTTTTCTTGTAGTACTCGTAATAATTTGGCCTGCAACGAAAGATCCATTTCACCTATCTCATCTAAAAAGATGGTACCTCCGTTGGCCTTTTCAAATTTTCCAATTCGCTTATTTACCGCTCCAGTAAAGGCTCCCTTTTCATGTCCGAATAATTCACTTTCCAAAAGTTCATTAGGAATAGCTGCGATATTTACGGCAACTAGTGGATGCTTTTGTTTATTAGTAGAGCTATAGTGGATAGCTTTTGCCACCAATTCCTTACCTGTTCCTGTTTCTCCTGTAATCGAAACGGTAATATTGGTCATTGCCGCCTTTTCTATCAACTTGTAAATACGCTTAAGAACTGGGCTATTTCCTTTGATATTTGAAAAATCGTACTTGTGGTCAACTTCTTCTCGCAAGCGATCTATCTCATCTCTTAGTAAAGCATTTTCTTTTACATTATTTGCGGCCTTCCACATTCTCTCACTCGCATTCTCATCTTTCACGATGTAATCGTAGGCTCCTTCCTTAAGTAACTCTACCGCTGTACTTACGTCCTCCTGACCACTCACTATTACTACAGGAATTTCAGAAAAAGACTGTTTTATTTTTCGCAACACTTCAATACCTGACAAATCAGGCAATGAATAATCAAGAAATATTAAGTCAGGCTTAGTGTAAAGGTTGGCTATACAATCCTTGCCGGTACCAAAAGTGATAACTTCATTATCGGGGTTTAGAGAAAGATGATGCTTGGTGGCCTTTGAATAAAGGTCATTGTCATCTACCAAAAATATTTTAAATCCATCCATTGTTTATCACATTACAATGCCAAATTTAAACATATTCTCAAATTTGGAAAGAAGTACCAATAAATATATTGACAATACCAAAAATGGAAGAGCTTAGATGTAGAATACTGATTATCATTTTTTTAAGATAATCAGCGCTTTATGGAAATTTGTTGGAAAAATGATAATACCAATATTTTTTTTCAATTAGTACTACAATCGCTATTGCTCAAATTGCGATTTTCCCATTTTTAGAACAAAATGTTTTAAGCCAAACTAATCTTAGACAGAGGGATAGCTAGTTTCTCATTGATTTTTGGAAGTGCCTCTGTTATTTTACCGCTTAGCACTGTTTTATTAGCAACTAAGTCATTTAATAGCTTATAAATGAGTTCTAAGTTCATGTTTTCGTCCTCTACTACTAGGTGCTCAAGATTGAATAACCTGAACAATTCGGCATACTTATGTGACCAACTAATGGCCATGGAGGGGATGCCTTGAGATAATGAAAAAATTAAACTATGAAACCTGGAAGCTAATACGATATCGGCATTACCAATTATACTTTTTACCTCTTCAGCGCTATGATATTTATCTACAAAGAAACATCTGTCCTTTATGTTTACTTCTTCGTGAATCAGTCGGCATATAAATCGATCATCAGGATGATAACCTTCAGCGGGTCGAGTTTCGTTAGGCACTAACGCCACATCCATATCAAGTTCATTCACTATGTATTTACA
>JAUICR010000160.1 GCA_030427785.1 Bacteroidia bacterium
CCAAGCTATCATCAAACCTTTATTGGGAGCTTTGGTTTTAGCCTTATTATTAAAACCACTTTGTACTTGGTTAGAAAAATTTGGCATACCAAGAGCCATCAGTGTTTTCCTTTCTATTTTGTTAGTCTTTGTCCTTATTTCAAGTTTGACGATGTTTTTCTCGGCTCAGATTTCTAAGATAACATCTGACCTTACTAATATTGAAGAAAGACTAGGAAGCGTGATAGACAATTCCAAAGCCTATCTCGAAGCTCACTTTGGATGGAATACCGAGACGCAAATCGAATTTGTAAAAAGCAATGCAAAAACCTTATTAAGAAATAGTGGGGGATTTTTAGGCAGTACAATTTCGGCCACGGCTAGTTTCTTTTCCAGCTTTGTTATGTTTCTGATGTACCTCTTTTTCTTCCTTTATTACAGAACTTTTTTGGTTTCTTTTTTATACAAGGTTTTCAATAAGAAAAATCATCAAAAGGTAAAGTTTGTATTGGGCGAAATAGTAAAGGTAGTGCGCCATTATATCCTGGGGTTACTTTTTGTAATAGGAATAATTGCAGTGCTAAATACAATCGGGCTGATAATTATTGGTATTGAACATGCTGTCTTTTTTGGAGTTTTAGCCGCATTGCTTACCATAATCCCTTACATCGGTATTTTCATTGGTTCTATACTACCCATCTTTTTTGCATTAGTTACTCAAGATTCACTTTGGTACCCTGTAGGTGTTCTTATTGTTTTTAGTGTAGTGCAAATGTTGGAGGGTAACTTTATTACACCAAACATAGTAGGAGATCAGGTACATGTTAACCCATTTGCAGCCATACTCGGGCTTTTAATAGGAGGAGCGGTATATGGGGCATTAGGAATGATTTTAGCAATTCCGGTGCTGGCCATTCTTAAAGTGGTGTGCGACAACATTGATAGCGTAAAATCGATAGGATACTTAATAGGAGGACCAAGTTCTGAAAAGTGAATTGTTGAAAAAAGGCCTTGAAATTCAAATAATAAGGATTGTAACATATCGTTTTTCATTCTAAACATATTTGTATTTTTGCGCCCTGTTTATGAAAAAGCTAATTTTTACGGCATTTACAGTACTGCTGCTGTTTTCATCTTGTAGTGAATATCAGAAAGTGATAAAAAGCACTGATCTGGATTACAAGTATAATTCTGCGGTGAAGTATTTTGAGGCTAAGAAGTACAACAAGGCTTATCCACTATTTGATGAGTTACTTACTCTGTACAGAGGTACCACCAAAGCCGAAGATGTATATTATTACTTTGCTTTTACCAATTATCATCTAGAAGATTACATTCTAGCCGCTTATCATTTTAAAAATTTTTCAAAAACATTTCCGAATAGTCCAAAGGCGGAGGAGTGCTCCTTTATGGTAGGCTATTGTTATTACTTAGAATCACCAGTTTATAGTTTAGACCAACTATACACTTATAAGTCTATTAACGAATTACAGTTATTTGTAAACACACATAGGCAAAGTACCAGATTGCAGGAGTGCAATACGTATATTGGAGAAATGCGTTCAAAACTAGAGCGAAAGTCTTTTGAAATTGCATATCAATATTATAAAACAGGGCATTATCAGGCAGCAGTAGTGGCGCTAAACAACACCTTGAATTCATACCCTGACACACAATACAAAGAGGAAGCCTTATATTTCAGACTTGAAGCAGCCTATGAGTTGGCTATGAATAGTGTTGAATCAAAAAAACTACAGCGTTTTATTGAGTCAAAAACAGCTTATTATGATTTTATCGAAAGTTTCCCAATGAGCAGCAATGCTACGGATGCAGTGGAAATGTACGCTAAAATCCAAGAACAAATTTTAATTTTACAGCAATCTTAATTAGTATGGATTACAAAAAAATGGATGCTCCAAAAAGCACAGTTACCCAAGATCATAATGAAATTGATGCTCCTACAGGTAATATCTACGAAGCTCTGGCTATCATTGCGAAAAGAGCAGATCAGATAGGAGATGATATTAAGGTAGAATTGCATGACAAGCTTGAGGAGTTTGCTACCAATACCGAGAGTTTAGAAGAAATCTTTGAAAACAAGGAGCAAATTGAAGTATCTCGTTATTACGAGGCATTGCCTAAGCCAGTATCACTTGCGGTAGAAGAGTGGAAGCAGGGAAAAGTATACTTCAGAAGGCCCGATGCTGACACTGAATCTGTAAGCGACTAAAATGCTTAGCGGAAAAAAAGTGCTGCTGGGTATTACCGGTAGCATTGCCGCATACAAATCAAGCTTCCTTGTGAGGCTTTTAATAAAACATGGAGCCGAGGTGAAAGTAATTCTTTCACCCTCGGCTCGTGCTTTTGTTACCCCTCTTACTTTGGCTACCCTATCTAAGCACCCTGTGCTATGGGAGTTTTATGATCCGGATGACGAAGAAGGTAAATGGAACAATCATGTAGACCTAGGACTGTGGGCTGATATGATGATAATTGCGCCTGCTACAGCTTCTACTTTATCTAAAATGGTGAGTGGTTCGTGCGATAATCTTTTAATGGGTGTATACCTTTCGGCCAAATGCCCCGTGTATTTTGCACCGGCTATGGATTTAGACATGTTTAAACATGCCTCTACCCAAGATAATATTAAGAGCCTACAAAGCTTTGGAAATACCTATATACCTACCAACTCAGGTGAGCTAGCAAGTGGATTGATAGGTGAGGGCAGGATGGCCGAGCCCGAAGAAATAATTGACTTTCTGTTGATGGATTTGCAAAAGGGCTTACCCTTAAACGGAAAAAAAGTTTTGATAAATGCCGGACCAACCTATGAAGCTATAGACCCTGTTCGCTTTATTGGCAACCATAGTTCGGGAAAAATGGGAGTTGCCTTGGCCGAAGCAGCCCATAGGATGGGCGCAGCAGTGCATTTGGTAGTAGGGCCAAACTCAGTTGTTCCGACAGAAAAAGCTATTACAGTGCAGTATGTAGTATCAGCCTTAGAAATGAAGGAAGCTTGTGATGCGGCATTTAAAGATGCTGATATGACGATTTTAGCTGCAGCTATTGCTGATTATAGACCGATAAATGTGGCTACTCAAAAAATAAAGAAAAAAGGAGAGGCGCCAGTCATTGAATTAGTCGAAAACCCAGATATCTTAGCCGGCCTTGGTAGTATAAAAAATGAGAATCAGGTATTAATTGGATTTGCATTAGAAACCAACAATGGAATTGAGAACGCAATAGCTAAGTTGCATAAGAAAAACTGTGATCTTATCGTTCTTAATCAGCCAAGTGAAAATTCGGGATTTGGTGCCGATACCAATAAGGTAACGCTTATAGGTAAAGATGAAAAACAGGTTGAGTTATCATTAAAAACAAAAGTTGAAATTGCTGAAGAAATTCTACATCATAGTATTAATACTTTTTACCCTTAGTAGCACTCAGGGAATTGCCCAAGAGCTTAATGCTCAGGTTCAAATTATATCATCAAATATACAAGGGACCAACAGGCAGATTTATACCACACTCGAAACTTCGGTTCGCGAATTTCTTAATAATACCAAGTGGACCAATGAAACCTACGGTGTAGATGAGCGCATTAGCTGTCAGTTTATTTTAAATCTCACTAAGCGAGATGGCGATAATTTTTCGGGAGACTTACAGGTGTTGTACAGTCGCCCAGTGTACAAGTCAGGATACAACTCTCCAGTATTAGTGCTTCGAGATAATGATTTTGCTTTTCAATACTTAGAGTTCGATCGTTTAGATTTTACTTTGAATACAAACCTCTCTAACCTTACTTCTATATTGGCTTTTTATGCCTATTTAGTTATTGGTTTTGATCACGATACTTTCAGTTTGCGTGGTGGTAGTGAGTTTATTGAAAACGCACAAACTATCATGGGAAACGCCCAGGGAAGTCAATATTCCGGTTGGAGTAGTTTTGATGGAAATAGAAATAGATATTGGATAATTGATAATATTACAAGTCCGGCCTTTGATAATTTCCGATCCATGATGTATCAATACCATAGATTGGGAATGGATATGATGTATGAGCCATCAATGCAAAAAGCATCAAAAGAAATTATTTTAAACTCTTTGCTGAGCTTAGAAGAAGTGAATAAGCAACGTAGGTCTTCCTATTTGATGCAAATGTTTTTTGACGCTAAGAGCCAGGAAATCATCAATATTTTTAGTGGGGGAGAACCGGTTAACCTTGTGGAATTAAAAGAAGTATTGATTGAGCTTGATGGCAGCAATGCCTCAAAGTATCAAAAAATGGGCAAATCCTAATTAGTACATTCATTGCTATGTTGCACCATCTTTCTATTCGAAATTACGCCCTTATAGAGTCGCTGGAATTGGACCTTAATCATGGTTTTTCTGTGATTACAGGCGAAACCGGAGCCGGAAAATCTGTGATTCTTGGAGCTTTGGGATTGGTACTTGGTAAAAGGGCAGATTTACAATCGTTAAAGGACCCTGAGCAAAAATGTGTGATAGAAGGCATTTTTCAATTGAACGCAGAAAATTTTCAAGAATATTTTGAAGCAAGAGGCCTTGAGTTTGATACTGAAACAATAATTCGCAGAGAAATATACCCTTCAGGAAAGTCAAGAGCATTTATTAATGATAGTCCTACTACCTTAAATGAACTTTCAGAACTGGCTGTACATTTAATAGATGTCCATAGCCAGCATTCAAGTCTTTTGCTTTCTGATAAGGTATACCAAATCCAAATGCTCGATTCTTATGCTGATAACGTGCAAGAAAGAGCTAACTACAAAAAGGCATTTGAGGAATATAAAGAGTTGGAGAAGCAATTGGCCAATCTAAAAAAAGCCAATAAGGTAGACGCTACCGATATGGATTACCTCAAGTTTTTACTCAGCGAGCTAGAAGAGGCCAACATTGTAGTAGGGGAGCAGGCTTCGCTCGAAGAAGAACTACAGTTACTGGAAAATGCTGAAGAAATTCAAAGAAGCATCTCTGAAATAACAACTTTAGGCAATGGTGGTGAGACGGATGGAGCTATAGGTAATTTGAGACAAATGTGTATTGCCACTAAAGGCTTGGCAAAGTTTCATCCAAAGTATAAAGCCTTACATGAGCGATTGCAAAGCTTGAAAATAGAGCTGGATGATATAGTGAAGGAAGTGGCGCAAGAGCAAAGCGATGAACTATTTGACTCTAATTTACAATCGAAGCTTGACACAAGACTTTCACTTATACTAAATCTCCAAAAAAAACACAACGTAGCTACAGACGAGGAGTTGCTGCAAAAGAAGGAGGAGATAGATGAAAAAATTCAAGCATTTGAAGGAATAGAAGAAAGCCTAACCCGCATTGAAAAAGAAATAGTACGAGCATTGGATCATCTGAAAGATACTGCCCATACCCTTTCGTTGACAAGGAGAAAAACAGCTCCAGTAATTGCCAATGAAATCATTTCACTGCTCAAGGTTTTGAATATTCCTTCAGCAAGTTTTGAGGTTGTGGTTGATTCAAATGACGTGTATGCTTCTCATGGAAATGATAGTATAACGTTCATGTTTACAGCCAATAAGGGGGTTAAAGCGCAAGCTTTATCTAAAGTAGCATCTGGTGGTGAAATGAGTCGTGTTATGTTAGCTTTAAAAGCTATAATGGCACGGAAGAACAATTTGCCCACCATCATTTTTGATGAAATAGATAGCGGTGTGAGTGGCGAAACAGCCGGTTTGATTGGTCAAATATTAAAGGAAATGGGAACAGGAATGCAAGTGATTGCTATTAGCCATTTACCTCAGATTGCTGCTATGGGAGCTTCCCATTTTAAGGTGGAAAAGTATATTAAGAACGAAAACACCGTGACAAGTATTTATAAACTAGATGACACTGAAAGGTTGCATGAGGTAGCTCGAATGCTAAGTGGTGAACAAGTAACCACTGCCGCAATGGAAAACGCCAAGAGTTTGCTATATAGCTAGTTGCACCCTATATTTATTTCAATAGCTAAGTATTTATTATTAAGGAATCATTAGCGGCTTATAGCTAACAGGTTTATTTTTATCTTTCTGCCCTATTTAGATTACTCAAGACTGTAAAACACAAAGTAAAACTCATTATGAGAAATACATTCTCTTTCCTGGTAGCGCTTGCATGTATAATAAGCTTAAACTCATGTAAGGATGAGGAGCCAGCACCAGTTCCACCATCCGATCCTGGGGTGGTGATAGGTTCAGAAGGTTTAACAACTTCAGGTACCGCCACGCTTGCACAGTATGATCCTGCCGGTAAAGCATTGGATAACAATGTCTTTCAAAAGGCAAATAGCTATATTATGGGAAATACCTTGAATAGTATTTACATGGATGAGGACAAGATTTTTCTTTGCATGAGCGGTGCAGGAGAAGTAATAATAGTAGATCGAATGACTTTTAAAGTTATTAAGAGAATCACAAACCTTGGAGCACCAAGACAAGTGATAAAAGCAGGAGACACTAAATACTATATAACCGACTGGCAAGAGGAAGGCTTTCATGTGTACAATTACTCAACTAATGCCATTGTAAAAAAAGTGCTGACAGGGAAAGGGCCTGAGAACATGCTGGTGTATAATGACTTGGTGTTTGTTGCTAATGGTGGCGATGGTATGAATGATAGCATTCTTACTGTGGTGGATAGAAGGACAGATTTAGTAATAAAAGAAATAAAGGTTGGTTATAATCCAAACTCAATGCAGCTAGATCAAGATGATAAGCTATGGGTATTGTGCAGTGGTATTTTGGATGTAAACCCGGCAGCTAGCACCCCTGGTAATTTGGTAAGTTTCGATTTAAGTATTGACTCTCTGGAGTATAAATTGGATTCACTTATCATATTAGATTCTCTGGCAATAACTGATAATCAAATGCGCCCTGTTAAGCTGACTATTAATCCTGCGCTTGATAGATTATATTGGTTAAGCAATACAAGCGAGGCCAATCTAATGACGCATGGTATTTACGAACTGAACTCACCATCAAATCTTCCCTTCATCTCAGGTTCCTTTTATGGGCTGGGAGTGGATCCTAATCAAGGTAACATTTATGTGTCAGACCCATTAAACGGCCTTGAAAATGGAAATGTTATTCGTTATGATTTTAATGGCGCACAACTAGATATCAAGAAGGTTGGGATAATGACAGGAAGTTTTGGATTCTAACGACCCCATTCAGGTACAAGTTTTCTCTACCGAAAATGATGCTTTAAGAACTCAGATTCACCGTAAGCTTGAGCTACAGGACTTGGGCGGGGGAAAACTGGGTGAGCTCGAACATCTGGCGATTCAATGCGGTTTAATTTTTAATACCTCCAACCCAAGTATTACTAATCCTTGCCTATTATTGTATGCATCAGATCATGGAATTATTGATGCCGGGCTAAATCCACTTTCTTCCAACTCCACCGCCAAGCATGTTTTGGATTGCTTACAAGGCGAAGGAGTAATAAATCATTTTTGTAATTCCGCAGGATTAAGTCTAAAACTTATTGATGTTGGTGTTAATCATTCCTTTGAGGGCACAGTTGATTATTGGTTGAACCATGGTTCAAAAGTTCTTAGTCGTAAAATAGATCTTGGGACTTCTAATTTTGCCGAACGACCGGCCATGACTACAAAAATGGCTTATAAGGCTATAGAAAGCGGGCAAAAAATTGTAGAAAACGAATACAGCCGTGGTACCAATACCATTGGGATAGGTGGTATGGCCATAGGAGGTTACTGGAGTTGTTTGACTGTAATTTGCGCGTTGTACGATACCTTGCCGAAGCATCTAATAAATCCGAGGATAAAAATTGCTGGATTTGCAGATCCAGATCCTATTGAGGTTATTTCTAAAGCCTTAAAGCGAAATCCAAAATCTCACGATCCCTTAATGATATTATCAATGTACGGGGGATTTGAAATAGCTGCCATGATGGGTTCAATACTCAAAGCAGCTGAACTACGTATGCTAGTAATAGTAGATGGGGTGGCTGGCTTAACAGCTTTGGCGCTAGCATCGGCTATGGTGGCTGATGTAAAAGAATATTGTATAGTGACTAACTGCTCAGGATTTACCCAGCAGGCCATTTGTGATAAACTTAAAATGAGACCTATTTTAAATTTGGGGATGTTATCAGTAGCAGGTAGCGGAGTGGCTTTGGCTCTACCAATAATTCAAAGTACCCTTACCTTTTTAAACAACGAACAATAGTTTTAAGTCGAAAGGTTTAAGTGTCTGCAAACCATCGCTTTGACCTCAAGTGCCACCGCAGAACTCATACTTACACCCATGCCTCCCAATCGAACTGCTACAACTAAGCCTGGTTTGATTTCTTGTACTATGGGATCCTTTTCATTATTAGGCCCAAAAGCCATAGTGCCTGCCCATCTGTTTTCAATTGTGAATGGAATACCAGGAAGGATTATTTGTTGAAGCAACTCCTCTAATTTGGTTTGGATAAAATCTGTTGTATCCTGACTTACTGTCGATTCTATATCTCTGTTTAAATGACGTCCACCACCGAGCAGTACTCTACCATTGTA